>CBHWAL010000441.1:0-4231 GCA_966111495.1 uncultured Achromobacter sp.
CGAGGACCGCGCCCGCGCGCTTAAGCTGCCTTACGCGCGCATCCTGTCCACCATCGCGCGCCACAACGCCTGGATCGATGACCCGATCCAGACCCGGGGCGGCTGGACCATGGACGTCGACGAGCTGTACGGGCAGGCCAACGCCGCGCCGGCCGACATGGATTTCCTGCAGGCCTACGACGACTATCCCGTCATCAACCTGATGCAGATGGAAGACCTGGGCTTTTGCGGCAAAGGCGCCGCGCCGCAATTTGTGCGGGACAACACCTTTACCGTGGACGGCAGCTTTCCGTTCAATACCAATGGCGGCCAGTTGTCGGTCGGCCAGGCGGGCGCCGCCGGCGGCTATCTCGGCATGGTCGAGGCCTTGCGCCAGTTGACCGGCACGGCCGGCGGCACGCAGGTCAGCGACGCGCGGCTCGGCATGGTGAGCGGCTTCGGCATGATCAATTACGACCGCGGGCTGTGCACGGCCGCGGCCATCCTGGCAAGGAGCGACGCATGACCGAGCCGCTGGCCAAGCCGCCTCGCAAGAATCCGGTTGCGCGCACGCGCCAGCCCACGCTGCCGCCGGGCTCGCGCAGCCGCAGCGCGCTGGGGCTGACCGCTGCCGCCGCCGAAGGGCGTTTCGATCTGCAAACGTGCGCCGAGTGCGGCACGGTGCAGTACCCGCCGCGCGAAGTCTGCGGCCATTGCCTGTCCGAACACCTGCCGTGGCGGCCCGTTGATCCGAACGGCGTGCTGCTGGTCAGCACCACGCTGCATCACAGCAACGACCTGTATTTCCGCGAACGCCTGCCCTGGCGCGTGGGCACGGTGCGGATGAACGCCGGTCCGTCCGTCGTGGCGCACGTCCACCAAGACTGCGCCGACGGCGGCCGCGTGCGCCTGGCCCTCAAGCTGGACCGCAGCGGCCAGGCCGTGATGATCGCCCTGCCCGAAAGGAATACGCCGAACATGGAAGACGACAAGACACTGCGCGAGACCTCGTGCGATCCGAAATTCCGCCGCGTGCTGGTCACCGATGGCAAGTCGGCCGTCGGCCAGGCCGTGGCGCGCGCGCTGCTGGACGCCGGCAGCCCGATGATCTTTCTGGGCGATCCGCAGGCCTGGAAGCGCGACGCCGCGTTTGACGCGCTGGCGGCCGATCCGCGCGTGCAGGCCGTGACCCTGGACGTGACCGATACCGATTCCGTCGAACGCGTGGCCGCGTCCATCGGCGGCAAGGTCGAGATCCTGGTGAACACGGCGGATCTGGAACGCGAGGGCGGACTGCTGAACCGCAAGGACGTGAACACCGCGCGCGACGCGATGGACGTCAACGTGCTGGGCCTGATGCGGCTGGCGCAGAGCTTTGGACCCGCGCTGTGCGGGCGTGCGGCAGACGGCGTGAACAGCGCGGCGGCGTGGGTCAACGTGCTGTCCATCTACGCGCAGATGAATCTGCCGGCGCGCGGCATGTGGTCGGCGTCAAAGGCTGCGGCGCTGTCGTTGACGCAGTGTTTGCGGGCCGAAATGCGCGGCGCGGGCGTGCGGGTGGTCAACGTGTTTCCGGGTCCGGTCGATCACGAATGGGAACAGCGCACGCCGCCCCCGCGCGTGGCGCCGGCCGCCATCGCCGCCGCGATCGTGCGGGCGCTGAAGGATGGCATTGAAGACGTGTATGTGGGCGACGTCGCGCAGGAGTTCCGGGCGCGGCTGGCGGAGAACCCGAAGGGACTCGAAAGAGAGCTGGGCGCGGGCGGCTGACCGCCTGAGCACGGTGTCTGACACCGTACAGAAGAACCCGGTGTCTGACACCCTGGGGAGACGGTCGGCAACTTGGCACGGCGTCTCAGAGGGTGTCAGACACCTACGCAGCAGCAAGCATCACCGAGGTGTCTGACACCTTCGCAGGAACCAACAGGAGAGCACCGTGAGTCAACCCATTCTTGCCCAATTCATGACCGAGCTGGTGTCCGGCCGTATTCGCCTGGTGGACCTGACCGAAACCCTGACGCCGGAATTCCCCACCATCGTGCTGCCACCGGAGTTCGGGCAGGCCTGGCCGTTCCGGATCGAGGAAATCTCGCGCTACGACGAGCGCGGCCCGGCCTGGTACTGGAACAACTTCTCGTGTTCCGAACACACCGGCACGCACTTCGACGCGCCCGCGCATTGGGTCACGGGCAAGGACCAGCCCGACAACACGGTGGACACGATTCCCATCGACGCCTTCATCGCCAGCGCCTGCGTGATCGACTGTTCGGCGGAAGCGGCGAGCAACCCAGACTTTTTGCTGACCATCGACTTTGTCAAGAAATGGGAAGAACAGCACGGCCGCATTCCCGCGCGCTCGTGGGTGCTGATGCGCACCGACTGGTCCAAGCGCGCCAAGCCGGCCGAGTACCTGAACATGCAGGCCGACGGCGCGCACTCGCCCGGCCCCGATGCCGAGGTCGTGCCCTGGCTCATCAAGGAGCGCGACGTGCACGGGTTCGGCACCGAATCGGTGGGCACGGACGCCGGGCAAGCCCAGCACCTGGACCCGCCCTACCCCTGCCACTACTACATGCACGGCAACAACCGCTACGGCTTGCAGTGCCTGACCAACCTGGACCAGTTGCCGGCCACCGGCGCGGTGATCTTCTCGGCGCCGCTCAAGATCCGCAGCGGCTCGGGCAGCCCGCTGCGCGTACTGGCGCTGACGCCCACGGCCTGATCCCGGCCGGCCCATACCAATAAATCAAGGGGGAACCATGACGCAAACCCATGTGGCCATCGTGACAGGCGGCAGCGCCGGCATCGGTGCGGAAATCTGCCGCAACATGCTGGACGCGGGCTACGAGGTGATCTCGATGGCGCGCCGCGCCGCGGACTTCTCGCATCCGCGCCTGCACAACGTGCAGGTGGACCTGCTGGACGCCACGGCGACCGCGCAGGCAGGCGCCGAGGCCGCGGCCCAGTTTCCGATCAGCCACGTTATCCACAACGCGGGCGTGATCTGGCCGAACCTGCTGCCGCAGGTCACGCAGGAAGAGCTGCATGGCTTGACGCAGATCCACCTGGGCGCGGCCATCAGCCTGGTGCAGGCCGCCCTGCCGGGCATGCAGGAACGCAAGTTCGGCCGCATCGTGATGATGTCGTCGCGCGGCGCGCTGGGCCTGCCCACGCGCACCGCCTATTCGGCCACCAAGGCCGGCATGGTGGGCATGGCGCGCACCTGGTCCCTGGAGCTTGCGCCGTACGGCATCACGGTCAACGTGGTGGCGCCCGGCCCGATCCAGACCGACATGTTCTACGAGGTGATCGAGGCCGGCAGCGAACGCGAACGCCAGCTTGCCGAGGGCATTCCGGTCAAGCGACTGGGCCGCTCGGACGACGTGGCGCGCGCCGTCATGTTTTTCGCGGACCCCGCCAACAGCTTCGTCACCGGCCAGACGCTGTTCGTCTGCGGCGGCGCCAGCGTCAGTTCCATCACCATCTGACCGCCCCGCGCTTCGGGTTTTGACGGATAGGTAAGCACCGGGCCCCGGGTCTACAGTGCTGATCCTTGAAGGTAAGAAATTTTAAGCAACAAGTATTCCCGCAGTTCCCGTTTTCTCCGCTTTCCAGCCGCACTCCCACTCTGCTCCCTACCCCGGAGGTTTTGCCATGCTGTCGAAGAAACTCCCCCTGGCCGCTGTCGCCGCCGTCGCCGCCCTGTTCGCCCTGCCCGCCTTGGCGCAAGTCAAGGTCGGCGTGGTCACCTCGTCCACCGGCCCCACCGCACTGGTCGGGATTCCGCAAAAGAACACGGTGCCGCTGCTGCCCAAGAAGATCGGCGACCTGACCGTGGAATACATCTCGCTGGACGACGCCAGCGATTCCACGAACTCGGTCACGGCCTTCAAGAAGCTGATCTCGGAGCAGAACGTGGACGCGCTGATCGGTCCGTCGGGCTCGCCCAACGCCATGGGCGTGATCCAGTTCGCCGCCGAGGCTGGCGTGCCGATGCTGGCGCCGGTGGGCACCGCCGCGGTAGTGCTGCCGATGAACGACCAGAAGAAGTGGGTGTTCAAGACCACGCAAAACGACGACATCATCGCGCGCGCGCTGGTGGACCACATGGCCAAGTCCGGCATCAAGACTGTCGGCTTCATCGGCCTGAACGACCCGTACGGCGAGAATTGGTACAAGGTGTTCTCGGGCCTGGCCACGGAAAAGGGCATCAAGATCGCCGCCAACGAACTCGACCTGCGATTTGACATCT
>CBHWAL010000442.1:0-4226 GCA_966111495.1 uncultured Achromobacter sp.
AGCCTGAAGACTTCCGATATCGCGGCGGCGCTTGCCGACGGGCTTATCGGCAAGGACGCCTGCATTGACGGGCCTTTCGGTTCCAAGCCTCTGGTCTACGCGGATTACGTCGCGTCGGGCAGGGCGCTGATGCAGGTGGAACGCTTTGTGCTTGAACAGGTGCTGCCCTATTACGCCAACTCGCACACCGAGGCGTCGTTTTGCGGCGGCTTCATTACGCGACTGCGACGCGAGGCGCGCGCTGCCATCGCGCGGTGCTGCGGCGCCGGCGATGAGCATGCGGTGATTTTCTCGGGGTCGGGCGCAACGGCGGGTATCAACCGGCTCGTGAATCTGTTCGGCGTGAAGGCGGCAGTGGCTGCCGGTCGCAAGGTCCGGGTCATCATCGGGCCGTACGAGCATCATTCGAACATCCTGCCTTGGCGCGAATGCGGCGCTGAGATCGTCGAACTGGCAGAAAGCCCGGAAGGTGGGCCGGACCTGGCGCAGTTGGCGCAGGCGCTGCAGGCGCCGGAAAACGCGCTGGTCGTCTGCGCGCTGTCAGCGGCTTCGAACGTGACGGGCATCGTGGCGGATGTCGCCGGCATTACGCGGCTTGTGAAGGCGGCCGGCGCGAAGATGCTGTGGGACTATGCGGGCGGCGCGCCGTACCTGCCTATCCTGATGTCGCCCGCGAGCGATGCGCAGATCGACGCCATTGTGTTTTCCCCGCACAAGTTCATCGGTGGTCCCGGGGCATCGGGCGTGCTGATTGTGCGCCGCGATGCGGTGCTCGACACGACGCCGACCTGGCCGGGTGGCGGCACGGTGAAGTTCGTATCGCCTGTAGGCCATGATTACAGCGGTAGTCTGGAAGCGCGCGAAGAAGCAGGTACGCCGAATGTGGTGGGCGACATCCGCGCGGCGTTGGTGGTGCTGGTGAAGGAAGCGTTGGGCGCCGAGTTCATGCAGCAGCGCCATGCACACTTCGTGCAGCGCGCGCTTGCGGCCTGGAAGGGCGCGGAGCGTCTGGAGCTGTTGGGCTCGCTGACGGCGAACCGGCTGCCGATCTTTTCGTTCCGGGTGCGCGATGGCAAGGGTGGGTTTGTGCATCAGCAACTGGTGACGCGCATGTTGAGCGACCGCTTTGGCATACAGGCGCGCGGCGGATGCGCGTGCGCGGGGCCTTACGTGCACCGTCTGCTGGATATCGACGAGACGCAGTCGCTGCAGATGCGGCAGGCCATTCTGGACGGCCGCGAGATCGAGAAGCCTGGCTTCGTGCGGTTGAACTTCAGCGCGCTGCTGTCGGACGCGAAGGCGGATTTCATTCTGGAATCGGTGCTTGCGTTGGCGGCCGACGCGCCGGCGTACGAGCATCTTTACGGCTTTGACCCCAGCCGCGCGATTTTCTTCCCGCGCGATGGCCAGAAGCAGGCGGCATAAGAACGACGCCGTTGATGAAGGAGATTGCGGCCGCGCGAGCGGCTGCAATTGCAATCTCTGTCTTTAACGCGGCCCTATCAGTCCTTCATTTGCAGGCCGCAGGTCCGGATCCACGAGGCCTTCATGCCGCTGAGATCGTCGGACGCGCCCGTCAGGGTGCGCGTGACCTGATCCGAAAACTGCACGCCGTTGCGGCGGCACGCTTCGAAGTCGTCGCTCAAGGCAAAGCGTGCGTCCAGCAGGTCGAGCCGGCCCTGGCATAGCTCCCGATTCAGTTCCAGATTATTGGCGGCCTCGCGCGTGCGTTGGGCGTCCTGCGCCTGTTTGAGGCGGGCCAGCTCGGCATCGACGCGTGCGACGCAGCCGTCGTCGGCAAATGCGGGCGCGCTGGCGCACGCGGCGATGATGAGAAGAATGGCGAGGGACGGGCGGTGCAAGACGGCCATGCGGAAGAACCTTCGTGGTGCGCGATGAATGGCTTGCATCATAACTGCTGGCTAAAGTTTCTTGCCTTTGCCGCCGTTAATGCCGGTACAGCGTTTATCGGCCATCAGGGGGCCAGCACCATGTTCAATATCATTTCCACTGTCCTGACGATCGTCGCATTGATCGCCTGGGCCGTGCATCGTCAGCAGAAGCGGCACAAGGCGTTGTTGGCAAAGTTTCGCGAACACAATCAGCGGCTGGGCACGGCGTTTCCGGAGGACAGCGTCGACAGCGAGTTGATTCTGAGCGACAAGGACAAGAAGGTCGTCATTGCGTTCGATCCGCAAAGCCAGAAATTGTGCATGATTGATGGCGCGAAGGACCCGGGGGAAGTCATGGACTTTTCCTATATCCGGAAGTGGCAGCTCACATGGACCGAGAAGTCAGGCAGCGGAAACCTGTCGTTCCTGAACGTTCACTTCGACTTTTCCACGAACGACCTGAAGCGGCCGTTGATCCGCATTCCGGTCGCTGGCAAAGGCTATGGCGACACGTGGAATAGCCGGCTGGGAATCCTTCTGCAGGGCTGAAGCGCGATCGGCGGGTCCCATACGACGCGTCGCGCGTATGGGGCCGCTACCTACGGCGTAATACTCGGAGCGCTGCGCAATGCAGCTGCGGCACAGGCTCGGTCACTGTGCAAAAAGCCAGTTTACCGCTGTCTAAAACTGTCCTACCGTCCCTTTCAGATCAATGGCTTACGAAGCCTGAATTGCTGCTTCTTTTTTAGACAGCCAGCGGTCACCCCTTCTGTTTTATCAACGCTTTACGACGGAGATGAAAGAGAATGACCAATACGCTTATCAGTGTCGATCTGGAGCAATCCCCCTACGAGAACAAGCAGATCCACAACCGCTGGCATCCGGATATCCCGATGGCAGTGTGGGTGAAGCCGGGGGACGATTTCATTTTGGAAACCTATGACTGGACGGGCGGCGCGATCAAGAATGACGACAGCGCCGACGACGTGCGGGACGTGGATTTGTCGACCGTGCATTTTCTGTCCGGACCGGTAGGTGTGGAGGGTGCGGAGCCGGGTGATCTGTTGGTGGTGGACCTGCTGGATATCGGCGCCAAGCCGGACAGCCTGTGGGGCTTCAACGGATTTTTCAGCCGCAACAATGGCGGCGGTTTTCTGACCGATCATTTTCCGCACGCGCAGAAATCCATTTGGGATTTTCACGGCATGTTCACGTCGTCGCGGCACATTCCCGGCGTCAATTTTGCGGGGTTGATCCATCCGGGGCTGATCGGCTGCCTGCCGGACAAAAAGCTGTTGGACGAATGGAACCGGCGTGAGCAGGCCCTGATCGATACGAACCCGGATCGCGTGCCGCCGCTGGCCAATCCGCCGGCGCCCAAGACCGCGCACATGGGGGCGTTGCAGGGCGCCGATCGGGATCGAGCGGCGGGCGAGGGGGCGCGCACGGTTCCGCCGCGTGAGCATGGCGGCAATTGCGACATCAAGGATCTGTCGCGCGGGGCGCGGGTGTTTTTTCCGGTATATGTGCAGGGCGGCGGGCTGTCGGTGGGCGATCTGCATTTTTCGCAGGGCGACGGCGAGATCACGTTTTGCGGCGCAATCGAGATGGCCGGCTGGGTGCACATGCGCGTGTCGCTGATCAAGGGCGGCATGGACAAGTATGCGATCCGCAACCCGATCTTCAAGCCCAGCCCGATCACGCCGGCCTATAAGGACTTTCTGATTTTCGAAGGCATTTCCGTCGACGAAGCCGGCAAGCAGCATTATCTGGACGTGAATGTGGCCTATCGGCAGGCCTGCCTGAACGCCATCGAATACCTGAAGAAGTTCGGCTATTCGGGCGCGCAGGCTTATTCGCTGCTGGGGTGCGCACCAGTGCAGGGGCATATCAGCGGCGTGGTGGACATTCCCAATTCGTGCGCCACGCTCTGGTTGCCCACCGAGATCTTCGACTTCGACATCCAGCCGTCCGCAAGCGGGCCCGTCAAGCACATCAAGGGCGACGTCGACATGCCGCTGTCGCGCGATCTTTAGGAGACGACGATGCCGATGTATGACTACGCGTGCGCCGATTGCGGGGAATTTGCCGCGTTGCGGCCGTTGGCGCAGTGGCGGGATCCGGCAGCTTGCCCGCAGTGCGGGGCGCAGTCGGGCCGCATCGTTGGCGGAGCGCCGGCGGTGTCGGCACTGTCGTCAGCCATCAACCGGGCGCACGCGGCGAACGAGCGCAGCGCCAATGAGCCGCGCAGCACGCTTGCGGGGCATGGCATGAACTGCGGGTGCTGCGGCAGTGGGGGGGGGGGGGGGGGGCCGCCCCCCCCCGGCCGGGGGG
>CBHWAL010000443.1:0-4213 GCA_966111495.1 uncultured Achromobacter sp.
CATCTGCTGCCCCTTGGCGCCTTGTGCGAACAACGACGCGATGGTGGGGGCGGCGCTGCGATGAAGCCAGGACTGGACTTGCCCTTGCGTGTTCATGACGGCTTCCAGGCGCTCGATCGAGACGGTGTGCAGGTAGTCGTGATGGATGTCGTCTTCGCGGGTCCAGACCAGCTTGACCGGCGTGCCTTCGGGCATGGCGCGCGCGACGATGGCCGCTTCGTCGACGAAGTCGGGTTTTGACTTACGCCCAAAGCCGCCGCCCAGCAGCAGCACGTTGACCTTGACGTTGGCGGGATCCAGCTTGAGGCGCGCGGCCACGGCATCCCGGGCGGCGACCGGATTCTGGATGGACGTCCAGACTTCGGCGCGGTTGCTTTGGATCTGCACAGTGGCGACGGGCGGTTCCATCGACGCGTGGGCCAGGTGCGGCACGTAATATTCCGCGGCCACGCGCTCGGCTTCCGGCGCCTTGGCCCAGGCATTCGCGGCGTTGCCCTGGTTGCGCATTGTCTTGCCGGGCGCGCGCGCCGCCGCCTGCAGCGTCTGCTGGTAGGCGACGGAATCATCGGTGCCGTGGGGGCCGTCGTCCAATTCAATCTGCAGCGCATCGCGCCCCTGCCGGGCGGCCCAGGGGTGGCGCGCAACGACCGCCACGCCGCCGAGCGGCTGGAAGGCCGGGGCGCCTTGCATGGCGGGAATCTCGACGACCTTCAGCACGCCGGGTACAGCAAGCGCCTTGGCGCTGTCGACGCGCCGCAGCCTGCCGCCCACGACGGGGGGCCGCGCCACCACGGCGTAGACGATGCCGGGCAGGCGCATGTCCATGCCGTAGACCGCCTGGCCTTTGCCGATGGCTTCAAGGTCGACGAGGCGGACCTGATCCTTGCCGATGTAGCGGAATTCGGACCGGGCCTTAAGCTTGAGGGTGTCGCCCGCGGGCACGGGCTGCTTGGCTGCGTCGGCAGCCAGGTCGCCATACGAGAGGCGGCGGCCGGTCGGTCCATGCAGCACCTCATGTTGTTCGGCCTTGACCTCGGTGATCGGGACGCCCCACCGTGCCGCCGCGGCCGCTTCGAGCATCTGCCGCGCCGCCGCGCCCACACGACGCATGGGCATCAGGAAGTGGCGCATGCTGCGCGAGCCGTCCACGTTCTGGTTGCCGTAGCGGGATTCGTCGGCGGGAGCCTGCGCGACTTTCACGCGCTCCCAGCGCGCCTCCATCTCGTCGGCCACCACCATTGGCAGGCTGGTGCGCACGCCGGTGCCCATCTCGGCGCGGTGCGCCACGATGGTGACGGCGCCATCGGCGGCGATGCTGACAAAGACGAGCGGGTCGTCCACGGTGCCGCCCGGCATGCTGTCGGCGCCATACGTTTTGGATGCCGGCTCGGCGGCCATCGCTGTTGTGACCCATCCCTTTGCGGTGACGGCCAGCGTGAGTACGCCCAGGCTGCCCTGCAGAAAGGCGCGGCGGGAATGCTGAACGGCGGCGGTCATTGCTTGCCTCCTTGGGCGAGGCGGGCTGCGGCCTGCTGAATGGCCGCGAGGATGCGCGGGTACGTGCCGCATCGGCAGATATTGCCGCTCATGGCGTCCGCGATCTGCTGTTCGGTTGGTTGCGGGGTCGCCTTCAACAGGCCTACCGCCGTCATGATCTGTCCAGCCTGGCAATAGCCGCATTGCGCAACGTTATTGCTGATCCAGGACTCCTGCACCGCCCGGCCGACCGGATCGGCATCCATGCCCTCGATGGTGGAAATCTGGCGGCCGGAGGCCACGGAGACTGGCGTCAGACAGGAGCGGATGGGCGTGCCGTCGATATGCACCGTACAGGCGCCGCACATCGCCATGCCGCAGCCGAACTTGGTGCCGGTCATGCCCAGTTCATCGCGCAGAACCCATAGGATCGGCATTTCATCTGGGACGTTGATGTCCTTGGTCAGGCCGTTGATTTGCAGTTGCGTCATGAAGGAAGTCCTGGGGGAGGGCACGACAAGCTTGCCTTGCCTCGGGTGGCGGGATCGGTGCTTAAGTCCGGAATTTTGCCCAAAAAATACCGGCTTGGTTCATTAGCGGGACTAATTTGCCAGTGTTGAAGGCCGGTCAGGCCTGCGCGGGAACCGGCCCTTGCCGTCACTTGCCGGCTTGCAACAGCAAGTGACGGTCCAGCGCGTCCGAAGCACGGCGGGCCGCCTGGGCGTCGACTTGCGACGCGAGCACCTGGGCAAGCCAGCGCAGTTGCGGCGCCGTCAGGCCGACGTTCATGCTGATCCGCATGTGCGACTGAAGTTGCGATTCCACGCCCGTCAGTGCGGCCAGCATGCTGACCGTGGCGATCTCGCGGCTTTGCCAGTCCAGGTTGTCGCGCTCGAAGATATCGCCAAAGAGGTGCGTGCGCAGATACTCATTGGCCAGGGGGGCGAAGTCGAACAAGGGGCCTTGGACGGGGCCGCCGGACAGTTTGGTTTGATTGGCCGTTCCGGCGGCCAGCAGCGCGGCGCCCTGCGGAATCAGGCGGCTGGGCTCGGCGCCGGGCGCGTCCTGGATGCCGCGTTGCTGGCGGGCTTGCAGCACCTTCATCAGTTCGGAGAGGGCATTGAGGCTGCGTGGAAAGCCTGCATAGGCGTAAAGCTGCACCAGCACCTCCTTGGCGTCGCTGACCGTCAAGCCGGCATCCAGACCCTGCTCCAGGGCTGTGTTTAGCCGCGCGGCATCGCCGGCCGCCGCAAACGCGGCAATGGGCACGATCGCCGCCTGGCGGGCGGACAGCGAGGACGAAGCCTCCGGTGCGGTCTGTGTCTGTTTTGTCACGTTGGCGTTTCCTTGCGCTTGGGCGGGCAGGGCAATTACCGCGGCCATGCCGATGGCAGCGGCAACCGCACGGGAGCGAAATCCGGGCATACGCTGTTCAGCGCGCGGCGTATTGTTCATCGCTGACCTTCTCCATCCAGTTGACGTTCTTGCCGTCGACCGACGGGGTGACGGCCAGGTGAGTCATCGCGGTACCGGGCGCGGCGCCGTGCCAGTGCTTCACATCGGGCGGGCAATGGATGACGTCACCGGGGCGGATCTCCTGCACCGGCTTGCCCCATTCCTGGGTCAGCCCGACGCCCGACGTCACCACAAGCCGCTGTCCGGCGGGGTGCGTGTGCCATGCCGACCGCGCGCCGGGCTCGAAGGTCACAAGCGCGCCCGACGCGTTGACGTCCTTGTCCGCCGCCCACACGGGATCGATGCGCGCGCGGCCCGTGAAGTAGTCGGCCGGACCGGGGATGGATGCCTGCGCGCCCGCGCGTGTGATTTGCTGGGCCGCTGAGGAGGCGGTGGGCTGCGGTTCCGCGGCTTGTGCTGCCGCCGTCTGGACGAGCGCGGCGCAGACTGCGATCTTGCTTACGTGCTTGTTCATGTTTTTTTGCCTCTGCTTGTTGGGCGGCGACGCCGCGCGCCGCGCCTGGGTTGGCGGGGCGCCGACCCGCCATCGACGCCCACCCGTCGCACTGTATGATCCGGCGAATTAGATGAGAAGATAGAAAAATCCGTATTCCCTGGTGCACGGAATTCACCAATGCCCAAAGAAAACCTCAACGACCTGCACGCCTTCGTGGCCGTCGCGCAGACCCGCAGCTTCACCCGCGCCGCGGCACAGCTTGGCTTGTCGCGGTCGGCGCTCAGCCACGCCATGCTGGCGCTGGAAGCGCGCCTGGGCGTGCGCCTGCTTACCCGCACGACGCGCAGCGTGTCGCCAACGGAAGCGGGCGCCCGGCTGCTGAACGTGCTGACTCCCCGGTTGAGCGAGATACAACAGGAGCTGGAGTCGC
This sequence comes from uncultured Achromobacter sp., assembly GCA_966111495.1. GTDB lineage: Bacteria > Pseudomonadota > Gammaproteobacteria > Burkholderiales > Burkholderiaceae_B > Achromobacter. The sequence continues at coordinate 3,819 of CBHWAL010000443.1, forward strand.
TGACCGCGATGCGCGACAAGCCCGCGGGCACGGTGCGCATCACCGCGCATGACCACGCCATCGTGACGGCGCTGTGGCCGCGCCTGTTGCCGCTCTTGCGGCAGTACCCGGATGTGCAGATCGAGTTCAGCGTGGACTACGCCCTGACCGACATCGCCGCGCAACGGTTCGACGCGGGGGTGCGCGTGGGCAACCGCGTGGACAAGGACATGATCGCCGTGCGTATCGCGCCCGACCTGCGCATGGCGGTCGCCGCGTCGCCGGGCTATCTGGCCGGCAAAGCGCTGCCCGCCACGCCGCAGGAACTGACCGAGCATTGTTGCGTCAACCTGCGGCTGCCCACGCACGGCGGCCTGTACGCCTGGGACTTCGAGAAGGACGGACGTGCGCTGAGC
>CBHWAL010000444.1:0-4191 GCA_966111495.1 uncultured Achromobacter sp.
CCACCGCGGCATTCAGCGCCAGGATGTTGGTCTGGAAGGCGATGCCGTCGATGACCGACACGATTTCCGAGATCTTGCGCGAGCTGGCCGAGATGCCTTCCATGGTGTTGACCACTTCCGACACTGCCGAACCGCCGCGTTCGGCCACGTCCGACGCGCTTGCCGCCAGCTGGTTGGCCTGGCGGGCGTTGTCCGCGTTCTGCTTGACGGTGGACGCCAGCTCTTCCATCGAGGCAGCGGTCTCTTCCAGCGAGGCGGCCTGCTCTTCCGTGCGGCTGGACAGGTCCGTGTTGCCGGCCGAGATTTCACGCGAACCCACGGTGATCTCGTCCACGCCACGGCGTACGGTCGACACGGTGCGCGTCAGGCTTTCCTGCATGCGCTTGAGCGCGGCGAACAGCTGGCCGATCTCGTTGTGCGAACGCACTTCCACGCGGCCCGTCAGATCGCCAGCGGCAATCTTGTCGAAGTGTTGACCCGCTTCGACCAAGGGGCGCACCACCAGGCGGCCGAACAGGATGCGGGCAAGCACCATCAACAGCAGCGCCAGCGCAACCGCCACGCCCACGGCGATCATGGCCAGGTTGAAGTTCGCCTCGGCCTGCTCGATCGTTTCGCGCTGCTGGTCGGCGATGTACTTGTCGAATTGGGCAATCGCCTCGATGAAGGCGGCGCTGCGGGGCGTGCCGTATTCGTTGTTCACCATGTAGAACGTCGAATAGTCTTCGCTGCGCAGCGCTTCGACCATCGTGTCCACGCCATCGTCGATGTACGAGCGATAGCGGCGCACGAGGTTCATCGACAGTTGGCGGCCGGTGTCGTCCTCGAGCATGTTCTTCTGGAAGTCGGCGAAGCGGCTGCGCACGCCGGTCAGGAGATCCGTCGCGCCCTTGAGCGACGCGGCTGCGTCACGCGCGGAGTTTTCGCCGCTGCCCCAGCCGGACTCCTGCAAGTGGCGGGCGGCCACCATCAGGCTCACGCGGGCGCGCAGCATGTCGCTGTTGATGATCTCGACCTGCTTGGCGCGCGCCGTCAGGGCGTTGACCTCGCGGATCGATTCATAGTTGCTTTGCAGGAAGTACGCGGCCAGGCCGCCCACCGCCGCAATCAGCAGCGCGAAAAACGCCATCACCCACAGCAGCATCGTGCCAACGCGGGCATCGCGCAGCCTCAGTTTGCGCTTGACCTTGGGTGCGCGCGCGGCTTTTTTCTTGCCGGCCTTGCCGGCCTTACCGCCGGATTCGAGACTCGCTTCCATTTATTTCCCCATCCCTCAGGAACTGCTCTGACCAAATGAAAAACCACCCTGTGGACACGCCCTGTTACACAGGGTATGCACTCAGGGCGACGAACATCGGGCTTGGCGCCCGATGTCTTCTGCCGAACCGCGGGGCTATTTGCCCTGCGGCGCCAGACCGGCCGGTTCGCCCGGGCCCGGAATGTAGATGGTTTGCACCTCGGGCTCCATCGCAGGTTGTGCCCAGTCCTGCGTCATTGCAGGCGCGGGGGCAGGTCCCAGCAACTTCTGGCGTTCCCAAGGTTCCAGCAGAATATTGGTGCTGTCGACGAGCCGCATCAGCCGGCCATCGGGGCCGAACTGCAGCAGCGCTTCCTTACGGCTGTACAGGCCGTCGGTGACAAAGGTGATTTTGTGGGACCAAAGCACCAGCACGGTGCCGTCGCTCTGTTTGAACTGTTGGGCAGGCGGGGCGGTCAGCGCGCGCGCGGCCTCTTCCATGGTCGTCTGCCCGGGCGTCAGGGTCGACAGCTTGCTCGGGTCGAAGTTGTGACCCGTTGCCGCACAGCCAGCGACAAGGACCGCAAAAGCGGCCGCTGCCAGAAGATGTAGATAACCTCGCATACCCTGCCTATTTGCCGGCAACGCCGGCGTCAGAAAGATTCCCAATCGTCGTCCGAAGGCGCCTGCCGCCGGCTAGAGGCCGGTGCTGGCGCGGGCTTCGAAACGTCCTTTGCCGCGGGCGCCGGACGCGTCGCCGCAGGCTTGCGCGGCGGGCGCGCTGCCGAGGCGCCGGCGGCCGGTTCCGGCTTGGCGCGGGCGGTGTGTGTCAGGCGCACAGCAGCGGCAGGCTTGGCGGCCGGCGCGGCGGGTTGCGGTGCAACCTCGGGCGCGGGCGCGGCCACGCGGGCGGCCGGCCGATGCTGCTGCGCCAACTGGCGCGCCGGCACTTCGATGACTTCGCCTGCATTGATCTTGAACACGGCCACCGCTTCGGCCAGGCGCTGCGCCTGGTCCTGCAGCGAGCCCGCGGCGGCCGCAGCCTCTTCCACCAGCGCCGCGTTCTGCAGCGGCACTTCGTCCATCTGCGCGACGGCGCGGTTGACCTGGTCGATGCCGCTGGACTGCTCGTCGGACGCCGCCGAAATCTCGCCCATGATGTCCGTCACGCGTTTGACCGACGCCACGATCTCCTGCATCGTCGCACCGGCGCGTTCAACCTGCTGCGAACCGGCGCCGACCTTGGACACCGAATCCTCGATCAGGCTCTTGATTTCCTTGGCGGCCTGCGCGCTACGCTGCGCCAGCGAGCGCACTTCGCCCGCCACCACGGCAAAGCCCTTGCCCTGCTCGCCGGCACGCGCGGCTTCCACCGCCGCGTTCAACGCCAGGATGTTGGTCTGGAACGCAATGCCGTCGATGACCGACACGATTTCCGAGATCTTGCGCGAGCTGGCCGAAATGCCTTCCATGGTGCTGACCACTTCCGACACCGCCGAACCGCCGCGTTCGGCCACGTCCGACGCGCTGGCCGCCAACTGGTTGGCCTGCCGCGCATTGTCCGCGTTCTGCTTCACCGTCGACGCCAGCTGCTCCATCGAAGCAGCGGTCTCTTCCAGCGAGGCGGCCTGCTCTTCCGTCCGGCTGGACAGGTCCGTGTTGCCGGCCGAGATCTCGCGCGAGCCGACGTTGATTTCATCCACGCCGCGGCGCACAGTCGACACGGTGCGCGCCAGGCTTTCCTGCATGCGCTTGACGGCTGCCATCAGAGCGCCGATCTCGTTGGTGGAATTGACGTCCACCCGCACGGTCAGGTCGCCCGCGGCGATCTTGTCGAAGCTTTCGCCCACGGCGCGCAGCGGACGCAGCACGACGCGGTTCATGAACAGGAACGCACCCAGCGACACCACCAGGATCAGCAGCGCCAGCCCGATGTAGACGTAAGTCATCGTCGTTGCCTGCGCACGCGACGAACTCACCATCTCATCGCTGTACTTGTTGATGTTGGCGGCAAACTCGGTGAGCTGCTTGAAGAACAGACCGCTGGCGGCGCCCGCCTGGGTGTTCTTGATCGACAGATAGGTCGCGGCATCGCCCTTGTCCAGGGCGGCCATCATGCTTTGCAGGGAACCCGCAAAACCGTTGAAGGCGGACAGCAGTTCGCCCTCGGACGCCTTGCCAATTTCAGTCGACTTCGGAATCGCCTTGAAGGTCTCCATCTTCTTCTTGGCGTCCGCGATCAGCTGCTGGACGGTGCGCGAGTTTTCGGCAGCGCCGCTCGTGTCGCCTGCGGCGCGCTGGGCGGCGGCAATGTCTGCGCGCACGGTGGCGCGCAGCATCTGCGTGTAAGAATCCTTGATCAGGTTGCTCTGCTGAACGCTCAGAGAATCCAAGGTGTTGATCGCCCGGGCGTTGGACTGCATGCTGTTCCAACCCAGGACGATGGCAACGAGCGCGGCCAACGCAACTGCCAACTGGGCCAGCATCAAGCCGGTGCGCACCTTCAGATTGCTAAACATTTCCGTAGTTCCGGTAATCGTGCTGGCGGCGCTTTGTGGCTGTCAGCACGTAAAAGGGATTTTCTCTACTGCCTGTTCAATGCATTGGCGGAACGGGTCCGTCAGAAAGACTCCCAATCGTCGTCCGAGGGCGGCGGACGGCGCGAGGCGGGCTTGGGCGCCGCCGCGGTCACGTCCGCGGCATCGGCGGCGCGCGGGGCCGGCCGGCGCAATGGGCGCGCGGCGGTGGCGCCCGCCGGCTTGGGCCGGGCAACCTGGGTCAGACGAGGTGCGGGCGCGGCCTTGGCGGCGGGCTCGGGCTGCGCGGCGGGGGCTTCCTGCGCGGGCTTCGGCGCGGGCATCAGCGGCGCGCTGCGTTGCTGCGCCAACTGGCGCGCGGGCACTTCGATGACTTCGCCGGCGTTGATCTTGAACACGGCGACCGCTTCGGCCAGG
>CBHWAL010000445.1:0-4164 GCA_966111495.1 uncultured Achromobacter sp.
GTGCTGGATGCGTCGTTCCGCGAATTCGAGGCGCTGCTGGAACCCGAACGCCCGCAGCCCACCGCCGACCTGAAGACGGGCGGGCCCGCGTCGCTGATCCGCTGGAACGAACTGGGCCGCGCGGGCCGCGAATACATCGCGGCGGGCCCCACGGCCAGCGAGATCACCACGCAGTCCGGACGCGAGGCAATGGAACCCATCCGCGTCTACGTCGGCCTGCGCGGCGCGGCCACCCCGCAGGCGCGCGCGCAGCTTGCACTGGACGAGATGAAGCGCGTGGGCGCCTTCGATCGCTCGGTGCTGGTCGTCATCACGCCAACCGGCACGGGATGGGTCGACCCCGCCGCGGCTGACTCGCTGGAATACCTGCTCAATGGCGACGTGGCCAGCGTGGCGATGCAGTATTCGTACCTGTCCAGCCCGCTGTCGCTGCTGGCGCAGCCCGAATACGGCGCCGAGGCGGCGCGCGCGCTGTTCCAGGCGGTGTACGGCCACTGGACCACGCTGCCCAAGGACAAGCGGCCCCGCCTGTACCTGCATGGCCTGAGCCTGGGCGCCATGAACTCCGCCGGGTCGGCTGAACTGTTCGAGATGATCGGCGACCCCATCCAGGGCGCGCTATGGAGCGGCCCGCCGTTCGAGAGCCGGGTCTGGCGCAAGATCACGGACGCCCGCAACCCCGGCTCGCCGGCGTGGCTGCCCGAGTTGCGCGACGGCGCCTTCGTGCGCTTCATGAACCAGAACGGATCGCCCGTGCCGGCCGACGCGCCGTGGGGGCCGATGCGCGTCGTCTACCTGCAGTACGCCAGCGACCCGGTCACGTTCTTCGACTATCGCGACCTGTACCGTCCGCCCGCGTGGATGAGCGCGCCGATGGGTCCGGACGTGTCACCCGAGCTGCGCTGGTATCCCGTGGTGACCATGTTGCAGCTGGCGCTGGACATGGCGGTGGGAACGGCCACGCCCATGGGCTATGGACACGTCTACGCCCCGCAGCACTATGTCGATGCGTGGGTCGCCGTGACCGGCGTGTCGGACTGGACGCCCGATGGTCTTGAGGGCCTGAAGCGCTATCTGCTGGAACGCGCGCAGGCCGCGATGGAAGACGAAGACGGCGACGAAGGCGCCTACGAAGGACGCGGAGGATAAGCGCGGCAGGCGCAGCTCATGAATCACCCTATGCAGGATCGATTGACGTCGTTCTTTTACACGCGCGATGACGCCTTGCGCAGCCGCAGCGTCAGCAGCCGGCTGCTCGCAGGCCACTTGGACGTGCCGGCGCCGCCGGCGCGTCTGCTTGCCGATTGGGATCGCGAGATCCGCACGCGGCTGCAGCTGGAACCCGGCGACGTCGAGCAGATGCCGCTGTCCCGCACCCGCGCGCGCTGGCCGGAATTCGGCCTGTGCGTGCAAGCCATGCGCGACTGGACGCGCGCGCTGGGGCTGGGCGATGTGCTGGCCGCCAGCGACATGGCGCTCATGGCCTGCCGCGGCGCGCGCTATCACCACGACGGCAGCCAGTACGGCGGCGCGGCGTTCTGCAATCTGTTCCTGTCCGACGACAAGAACCTGGATGTGCATTTTCCCGGCACCGGCCAACGCATCCCTCTTACCCGCGGCGTGGCCATCGTCTTCGACACCTGCCAGCCGCACGCCGTGATTCCCCGTCATAAAAGCGGCTACGACGACGCGGACTTCGCCGATCCACTGGATCTGTCGCAACTCTTTCTGACCTGGGAGCTACCGATCGAAGACCCGGCCGTCGCGCAGGCGCTTGGCATTGAATTCGACATCGACCCGGCGGCGGCGACGCGATTGGACGAGGAACAGGTCTGGGCGGGCGGCGCGCGCGTCAGCGTGGACCCCGGCGTTGGACGGTGGCGGCCAGCGGATTGAACGCCTGATGCGTCGGGTATATTGACCGGCCAACGTCTCAGGGTCCACCACGCAGATGCCTTTTCCCTTTGAACGCCCGCTTTCGTTTTCGTTTGGCGCCTTGGCGCTGGCCATGCTGTTGCAGGCGCCGGTCCTGGCCGCCGAGCGCACCATCTATGCCGGCACGCTGCAAGGCGCGGGCGACATCGTGATGGAACTGGACAGTTCCGCAGCTGATGGCGTGCTGACCGGACGCTACTTCTATCCCAAAAACGGCGTCGACATTCCGCTCGAAGGCTCCGACAAATCGCTGGCCGAGCCGCTGACGTACCACGCCGCGAAGGAGCTGGGCGCGCTGTCTGCCGCCACCTGGCAAGGCACGCGCGACGCGCAGGGCTATCGCGGCGTCTGGATCGACACGCGCACGGGCAAGCAGCGCAGCTTCACACTGCAACGGGTCGCGCAGTACGACGCGAGCGCGCTCGCGCCCGATGGCGGCATCAGCTTCGACGTGGACATTGATGCAACCCACGTCCCCTACGACACCCTCAAGCTCGCGGGCCATGCCGAACCCGTGGGAGACGACATCGGCAGCGCCACTGTGGCTTATCGCATGTGGCGCGACCCGCGCACGCAGTTCAGCTATCCGCGTCTGTCGCGGCATCCGGACAAGGCGGTGATGGCGCGCGTCAATCATCTGCTGGAACAGCGCCACTGGCGCATGAGCCACGCGGCGCTGGCCTGCAAGGCCTCGGCCTACACCAGCGACGGCCCTTCCGCGGGCACGCTGGGCAACTACGAGGAAGAAGTCATCAACGTGCCGTGGCTATCCAGCGCGATGATGACGGTGACCGAATCCGGCAGCCTGGATTGCGGCGGCGCGCATCCCAACAACCACTTCGATCCCTACACGCTGGACCTGCTGCGCGGCGAAACCCTGGATTGGAATCGCGTGTTCGATGCCTACGCGCCTAACTCCCGCGAACCGAGCACCGCGCTGAAGGAGCTTGTCGGCCAGGTGCAGAAAACCCTGGCGGCGCGCGACGAGGCGGGCCTGACGGAAGACCGCGCCAAGGAAGGCTGCTGGGATCTTTGGCCGGGCTACCTCGCGTTGGGCGCGTCCGCGCCGGGCGCGCTGAGCCTGTCGGTGTCGGGGGTGGGCCATGCGTCGGGCGTGTGCCTTGGCACGCTGGCGCAGGTGCCGTTTGCCGATCTCACGGCGTACCTGAAGCCGGGCGGTCAGGCTTATCTGGTGCAGGACTAAGCAAACCCTGCGCGTGCCGGCGTAACGCAGCCGGCACGCGGGGTGCGCCACGCAAGCGCGCCGCCCCGGACAGGCCTAGCGCCGGAAGCCGCCCCCCCTGAAGCCGCCAAACCCGCCAAAGCTGCGCCCCTCCATCCCGCGGCCTTGCCAGCCTCCCTCTCCGCGTCCCTGCCACCCGCCTTCGCTGCGGTCTTGCCAACCGCCGGCGGACGCGTTCGTGCGGTTCTGCCAGCCGCCGCCATACGAATCGTCCGTGTGCGGTGTCGAATAATCGCGCGCCTGGCGCTGCGCGTTCAGGTAGTTGGACTGCGTGTTCGGCTGAACCGGCTGCCAGCCCGACGACGTGTGCTGCTGCCAGCCGTTGTCGTTGTGCTCGTAGACATTGCCGTTGTGGTCCGCATACACGTTGCCGTTGTTCCACGCCGCGCCGCTGCCGGTGTTGCGGTCGTACGTGGCGCCCCGCCGGTCGATGCTGTCCGCGCCCTGCCCCGCCGTGCCCGTCGCGCCCGCAGCGGAATACGTGGTGCGGCCGGTGTCGGCGTTGGTGCGCACGTTCTGCCGGCCGGCGGCCCATTGGCCGTCGTCGTTCTCGACTGCGCCCGCCCGGCCCGCGCCCGATGCGCCCGTGACCGGATCGGTGTAAGCGCCCCGGCGTCCGGCGGCGGCGTTGCCCGTGTACTCGTTGTAGGCCGCGCCGCGCGTGCCTTCGAACGCGGCGCCGGTTTGCGGGTTGTAGCCTTCGGCGTGCGCCCCCTGCCACTCGGTGCCCGTCCAGCCGTTCCAGCCGGCCGCGTGCGTGACCGTGCCGGAGCCGCCCCAGGCGCCGTAGACATCGACCTTGTTGACGTCCACGCCGCCCCAGTAGGGTGCGCCATGGTATGGGCCCCAGTACGGCGCCGCGCCGCCCCAGGCCTCGGCCGCGGCAAACCCGAAGGCCAAACCGGCGGCCCCATCGAAGGCGGCGGTGTAGCCATAGCTGGGCGGATAACCCACCCACGTGTTCTGCACGATCGTGGGCGGGGAGG
>CBHWAL010000446.1:0-4160 GCA_966111495.1 uncultured Achromobacter sp.
GCTCAGACCACGCTGATCCGCAGTTCAGCCAGCAACGCGGCCGCCTGGGTCTTGGAGATCGTGGCGCCCGCCAGCCGGGCAGCCGCGGTCAAGTCCAATCCACCAAGATCAGCTTCCCGCAGGTCCGCGCCCTCGAAGTGAACATTCTTCAAGGTGGCATTGCGCAGGCTGCCGCCGTGAAAGACCGTCTCGCGGAAATCGCTGCCCGACAGGTCCGCGTCCGAGAAATCCAACTGCAGCAGATTGCACTTGCGAAACGACACGCCGCGCAGCAGGGCGCCGACCAGCAGGCATTCCTCGAGCGACCAGCCCAGGCAAGCGATGCCGTCAAAGTCCGATCCCGTCAGCTTGCAAGCGCGGAACCGGGCGCTGGCCAGCCGCGCGCGGCGCCAGTTGGCGTTGTTCAGATCGCAGGTTTGAAACGTGGCCTCGCTGGCGTCGGCCGACGCAAAGCTGGCCGACCCGCCGCGGCAGCGCAGCCATTGGGTGTCGGTCAGGTCCGCGCCCTGAAACGAATCGCCCGCAATCGCGCAGCCGCTGAACTGAAAGCCGCGCAGCTCCAGGCGGGAAAAATCCGCCTCCTGGAAGTCGCAATCGACGAACGACAACGCGTTGCCCGCGGCCGTTTCCATGAGGGCCTGCATGGCCGTGCGGTCGATGTCCTGGCCTTCGATCGGCGGAGAAACAGGTTGCGTCATGCGGGTCAGGCCGATGCGTCGGACTGCAGGCGCCCCAGAATGAAGCCGTCGACCGCGCTGGTGCGGCCGCGCCACAGGGTCGGCTGACCGGCGATGGGCGTGCCGTCGGCGGTGAAGAACAGGGCGTCGGCCAGGTGAATGTAGTTGGGCAGCGGGTCGATGGGCTGAGGCAGGCGGAACACGTCGCCCAGTTCGGCCAGCGACGCGTGCACGGTCTGGCGCGTGTCGGGGTCCAGCGACGCCAGCGAGCCCGAGAAGCTGGCGGCGAAGGTGTCGAAGTAATCGGCGCCCGAGACGATCGAGCCGGACACCAGCATGCCGCCCATCTGCAGTGTCACGCCAATGCTTTCGATCTGGCTGCCGTTGTTGACCAGGTTGACCAGGAATTGCAGGAAGGCGTCCGCGGCGGGCGCGGCGGCGGTGGGTTGGCTGGGGGTGGTGTCGATGCTCATGAGCAGGGTCTCTGGAAGATTTGCAAGAGGCACAAGATACTCGAAGGGCGCTAAAAATGGTCGCACCGCAATTCGGAGAGAAACGGGCCGTTCGGGCGGCTGACCGGGTCTTCCGGCGGGAAGTGCGGGGAGTATGTTGGCACCCTGACCGCCAATCCCTTTGGAGCATCCATGAGCAGCGTGAATTTCCTCGGTATCAACGCCGGCGACGGCCAGCCCGCCTCGGCCGCCCGAAACGCCAACGCCAACGCCGGCGGCTTCCGCGCGGCGTTCGCCGACGCCACCGAGCGCAATCGTTCGGCCATGGGCCACGGTGTGTCCGGCGCCTCGCAGGCCGCACCGACGCAGGCCGAAAAGGAATTCTTGGATTACGCCGGGATGTCGATCGAGGACAAGATGTTCTACGCGGCCCTGGCGAGCCTGGGCATTTCCAAGGAAGAATACGACGCCATGTCGGCCGCAGAACGACTGGAAGTCGCCAAGAAAGTCGCTTTGGCGATGCAGCAACTGGCCAAGGCAGAAAACACCCAGGAAGTGCTCTGAGGCGCTGACCGCACCATGCAAAAAAGGCCCGCTCGAGCGGGCCTTTTCACATTACCAGCCCCAGCAGGTGCCGGCCGCGGGCTTGCCGCAATTGCGGTAGTTCACCGCGAACCACAGCTTGCCCGCGCCGCGCGGCGTCGGCCCGGGTGTTTTCAGATCGTCGCGCGGTAGCTCTTCCAGCGTGTCGCGGGCGGTCTTGGTGGGCGAGCCGCTGGCGGCGTTGGGTTCCAGGGTGATGCGGCCCAGGCTGGCAGCATCGCGGTCTTCGAACACGATATCCGTGTCAGCCAACGCGCTCATCTTTACCGACGCATCACGCACGGCGGCGGCGTAGCTGTCGTTGACGCCGGTCGGCAGGATGTCCTTGTTCAGCGTGCTGACCGCCAGGATTTCCGCGGGCGTGGCCGGCGCCTGCATCTTGTACTGGTCCAGGCCCTGCAACTGCCCGGCCGCGGCCTGGCGGCGCAGCCAGTCGCCCCACAGGAATTCCGCGAACTCGGGCAGGTCGCCGTTGCTGTAGGCGATATCGCGCGTGAAATACACCAGCGAGCGGTAGCGGTCTTCCTGCATGCCGCCGGGCTCCTGCGCGTTGGACAGTCCGACGCGCGTGGGCAACTGGTCGACGGTGATCGGCTGATTCTGGCCGTCGCGCAGCCACGCGCGGCGCTCGTCCACCAGGCGCTGCCAGAAGGCCGTCGCGGTGGGCAGGTCGCTGTAGTTGGCGTCGACTTTCACCCACACGGGCAGCTTCGGGCCGCCATCAAAGATCTCGCGCAGCGACGAGAACGTGTGGTGGCCGTCGGTCAAGTACAGATTGCCGTCCCAGCCCACGATCACCGTCTTCAGGTTGGTGGTCTTCGTGCCCGGCGCGTCCTTGCAGGTGAACGTATTGGGCTGGTCCAGGCGCGCGGCGCGCGCCTCGGCGATGCTCTGGAACTTCTGCACGCGCTCGGAGCCACCGACGTCTTCGCAGTAGTCATCGAACTTCTTGCCGACCGTGCGGTTCAGGTAATCCAACTGCAGCACGGGGTCGGCCGCCCAGGTGGCGCGGTCGAAGTCGCCCTGCCAGCGGCCCAGCTTGTAGTAGATCTGGTCGTAGCCGATCGCGGCCTGGGTGGGATGCAGTTCCTCGATGCGGACCTGGATGACGTCGCCGGCCTTCTTCTGCAGATAGGCGGTGTTGCGCGTCGGCGTTTCGGGTTCCGGCTGCGGGTCAGGCTGCGGCGCCGGGGTTTCGGCGACGGGCGGCTGAACGTCGTCATCGTCATCGCTGCCGCCGTTGCAGGCGGCCAGGGCCAGCGGCAACAACGCCAGGGCCAGTGTGCGCTTCAGGCGCGACGGACGGACGAGGGGAGAAAGCTCGGAATCGGAACGAGAGGGCATGGCAGTTTTTTGGGGGGCTGCGATCAGTAAGGGAGGCCGATCATGCCGGACGCGTGTTTCCTGCGCATTGCACGTCACCGAGAATCTGACCGAGCATAGGCGGCGGCTGCGGAAGGCGGCAAGGAGATAATGGCGGCACGCCCGCCCGGCCTATCACCTGGGCGGCTCGTTCATATATAACCAAGGAGGCTGCCGGCCATGGCTTACATCAACTTCTGGCGCGTCTGCGTCGCGATGACGCTGAGCGCAATCGGCCTTGGGGCCGCGGCTGACGATCGCGGCGCTCAATTGCTGGAGGCGTCAGGTAGCGGCGAGACGGCGCGCGTGCGCCAACTGCTGGCAGAGAACGCACCAATCGAGACGCGGGACGGGCAGGGCAACACGCCGCTCCTGCGCGCCACGCAAGGCAACCACGCGCAGGTCGCGGCGGCGCTGATCGAAGCCGGCGCAAACGTGAACGCCCAGAACAATATGCAGGACAGCGCATACCTGCTGGCCGGCGCGCAAGGCTATCGAGAGATATTGGAGCTGACCCTGACGCACGGCGCCGACCTGAAAAGCACCAACCGCTATGGCGGCACGGCCCTGATTCCGGCGTGCGAGCGCGGCCACGTCGAGGTCGTGCAGCGTCTGCTGCGGGCGGGCGTGGATCCCAACCACGTCAACCGGCTGGGTTGGACGGGGCTGCTCGAGGCCATCCTCCTGAGCGACGGCGGACCGCGCCATCAGGCCATCGTGGCGTTGCTGATCGAAGGGGGAGCTGACGTGAATCTGCCCGACAAGGACGGGCGCACGCCTTTGCAGCACGCGCGTCAGCGCGGCCAGGTTGAAATCGTGCAGATGCTGGAGCGCGCCCGGGCGCGATAGCCACCCGGGCGGCAGGATGGGCCGGCGCCGCTGGCGGCCGGCCCGGCACACATTTAGAACTGGTGGCGGATGCCCACGCCGGCGGCGGTGCTCTTCAGACCGTCGATGAACGCGTAGTCCGTGCCGTACGAACCGTAGGCGTACAGGTTGGTGCGCTTGGACAGGTCGTAGGTGTAGCCCACGCTGTAGACGTTCATGTTGGCGTCGCCGCCCGTCA
>CBHWAL010000447.1:0-4158 GCA_966111495.1 uncultured Achromobacter sp.
CCGTATCCGGAGGAAAGCTGGGAAGCGGTTTGGGAGCTTGATTGGGATCAGTTGCTGGGAATTCAATGGTCAACAGGTCAGGCGCAACCGTATCTTTACCTCGTTGGTTATACGTGCAACCTGCCCGAGCCTCAATTGGTCAAGATACCCGTAATTTTTAACGAGAAGATTTTCGGAACCCAGATCTGGGCTTGGCTTCATCTATTTATGGATAGGGTCGGAGACCTTCCCCCACCAAAAATCATCCTGTTTCCTCAGAATCCGAGCGACGTGCTGATGCGCTATGGTGGCCGCCGGATCTTTAGGTCCCTGACGACGAGGAAGGGGCGGCTATGGTTGCCTGTGACGATCTGGCTGGATTTGGCGATTCTGCTTCTATACATGCCATCCTGGGCCTTGCCGCAACTGATCGTCCTCAAGTATCCGGAGGTTCAATTTCCGGAAGAGAACAATCGACATTGTGGTTTTTCTACCGGCTAAACAGGAATGACAGGGCAAGGCGACGCATTCCATGCTGTCCCGCGCGCGCCAATGCATGCGCCATATCAGGCACATACCACTTCTCAAACATCGCCCTCGCTCGCCTGCGTACCCGCAGGCGCCGCGCGGCCCTTGGATTTAGCAATCGCCATGAACTCCCGCTCAGCCGCGCCCAGCACCGCATCCACATGCAGATGCGCCATCGCATACTGCCGTGCCGCCGCGCCCAGCGTTTCGCGAATCTGTCCGTTGTAGCTGAGCTTGCGCACGGCTTCGGCCATCGCCACCGCGTCCTCGGGCGGTGTCAGCAGCCCGCAGCGTGACACCACACTGGCAAGCTCCGTGCCGCGGGCCGCGCCGCAGACCACCGGGCGGCCGCTGGCCAGCATGCCGGTCAGTTTGGATGGCATCACCAGGTCGGCGGCACCTGCGCGTTGCGGCAGCAGGTGGATGTCTGCCGTGCCCAGTAGGGCACCCAGGCGTTCCGCCGGCTGCAAGTCCAGAAAAATGACGCGCGTGAGGCCACGGCATTTTTCCTCGAGCGCCGCGCGTTCGGGTCCCTGGCCGCAGAACAGGAACCACAAACGATCCTCGCGGTTAAGACGCCGCGCCACGTCCGCCAGAATCTGCAGGCCCTGCTTGCCGCCCATGTTTCCCGAATACAACGCCACGATGGCGTTATCCGGAATGCCCAGCTGCGCGCGGTAATCCCCGCCTTCGGCCAGCGGTGTGATCGCGTTGACGTCGATCCAGTTGGGCAGCAGCACCGCGCGGCCGGGATCGATGCCCTTGGAAAGCGCCAGGTCCAGCATCCGATTCGAAATCGTGGAAACGCGGTCGAACCGGCGCATCAGCCAGCGCTCGGCGCGCTTGACCATGGATCGTAGCGCCGCGCCTTTGAGCAGTCCCAGTTCGAACGCGGCGTCGACCTCGAAGTCCTGGATGTGCAGCCAGGCGCGGGCGCCGGTCAGGCGTGCCGCCAGCCAGGCGGCCGGCGCGCAGAAGAGGGCGGGTTCGACGACCAGGATGATGTCGGGGCGGCGCATTGCGGCGCGCAGCAGCGACGGCAGGCTGGACAGCGCGAAGCTGGCCAGGTGCACCAGTCGTTTGGCGCCGCCCGGCTTCTCAGGCACCCACAAGGGCGCGCGCCGCACCGTGACGCCGCGGCGCGTTTCCTTGGTGTAGCGCGAGCCGCGGTAGCCCTCGTGCACCTGCCATTGCGGGTAGTAGGGGGGGGCGGTGACCACGCTGACTTCGTGCCCGCGTGCGGCCAGCCATTCGGCCAGTTCGGCGGTGTACTTGCCGGTGCCGGTCAGTTCGGGCGCGTAGTTGATGCCATAGATGAGTATTTTCATGTTGGCGTGGCGGTGCGGGGCCGGATGGGGCGGCACGGGTTGCCGTGGCAGACCATCGCGGCCGGCATGTTGCGGAACACCGAGCTGCGTGCGCCGATCACCGCCTCGCGCGCGATCGTCACGCCCGGTCCGACAAACACGTCCGTGGCCACCCACGCGCCGTCTTCGACGCGCACGGCGCGTTCGCGCAACGGGAAGTCGGGCCGGCCGGCGTCGTGGTCGGCCGCGCACAGGTAGCTGCGCTGAGACACCACGGCGTGCGCGCCGATGTGGATGGGTCCCAGGCTGTAGATCACCGCGTCGTCGCCGATCCACGCGTAATCGCCGATCTCGACCTTCCAGGGGTAGGTGACCGTGGCGGTGGGCCGGATCAGCACCTTGTGGCCCACGCGCGCGCCAAAGCAGCGCAGCAGCCAGCGGCGAAAGCCGTAGGCCACCTGGGGCGACCAGCGGAACAGCGTGCCCTGCACCATCCACCACAACTGCACGGTCAGCGCCGAACGCCCGCGCTGACCCGGCGCCAGCGCGAACTGGTCCAGGCGTTGCAATGTGCTCATTTGGCCGCTCCCGCAACGGCATCGCGCCGCGACGCGGCTTCGGTGGCTTGGCGCGCCTTCAGGATTTCCTCGGTCTTGATGCGGATCTGCCAGTAATACATGGCGCGCGCGACGGCGTAGTCATAGCCCGCCTTGCCGTCCAGGAAGCCCAGCTTGAAGACGTAGGAATGCAGGAACGAGATGGGGGCCTTGAA
Organism: uncultured Achromobacter sp.; assembly: GCA_966111495.1. Classification (GTDB taxonomy): domain Bacteria; phylum Pseudomonadota; class Gammaproteobacteria; order Burkholderiales; family Burkholderiaceae_B; genus Achromobacter. The sequence continues at coordinate 2,587 of CBHWAL010000447.1, forward strand.
TGGCATGGCCTGGAAAATGCGCTTGAGCAGCGCGCGGCCACCCACGTTGGCTTCGCGCGGGTCGTTCATCAAGCCCTTGGTGCGCAAGTTCGCTTCCCAGTCCGAATAGCGGTTGTGCTTGTCGAAGTAGTGATAGAGCGAATCGTGGTCGTTGTGCACCATGCGCTGGCGAAGCGCGAAGGTCTCGCCTTCGACCTGCGGCTGGTAGTGGCCTTCGACTTCCCACATGTTGGCGACGTCCAGGTCGTCGTAGTCCAGGAAGCGGGAGCGGTCGCGCGCCAGCAGCGCCAGCTTGTAGACGCGGTGGCCGTGCTCGAGCTTCTTGCCGCAGAACACGTAGTCGAAGGGCACGAACGCGCCGCCCGCGCCTGCCGCGAAGCGCGGCAGCACATCGCGGATTTCGGCCGCAAGGCCCGGCGTCATCTCTTCGTCGGCATCGACATACAGCACAACGGGGTGGGTGAAGGGCAGTTGTTCCAGGCACCACTGCTTTTTCTTGGGATATTTGCCGTCCCACTGGAAATTCGAGACGCGCGCGCCCATCGCCGTGGCGATCGAGCAGGTGGCGTCCGTGCTGTTGGAGTCAACGACGAAGACTTCGTCGAAATCCACCAGCCCCTTCAGGCACTTCGCGATATTGCGTTCCTCGTTCTTCGTCATCACCACGACGGATACCGGTATCTTCTGCATGATGCTGTCCTGTTCAGGGCGTTCCGCGCTGCATGAGCGGGCGGAAGAGATCGATGACGTTGCGGCAGTGCCGCTCAAGGGAAAAGGCGTCCGCGCGCTCGGGGCCCTGGGCCGCCAGCTTCTCGCGCATTTCGCCGTCGTAGGCCAGGCGCCGCACCGCGTCGGCCAGGGCCGCCGCGTCGCCGACCGGCACCAGCAGCCCGTAGCGGCCGGCGTCCAGGATCTCGGCCGGGCCGTGCGGGCAGTCCGTGGAGATCACGGGCACGCCCAGGCACAGGGCTTCCACCAGCACGTTCCCAAAGCTTTCCCGCACGGACGTGAGCGCAAAGGCGCCGGCGCCGGCGATGACCGGAAAGGGATTGTCGATGTGACCTGCCAGCGTGACTTGCGTGCGCGACGGCTTGTCATCGATGCGCTTTTGCAGGGCAGCGTGCTCGGAGCCTTCGCCCAGGATCGTGAACGCGATGCGCGGGTCGTCGAGCAGCGCGGCGGCGTCGATCAGCGTGGCGTAGTCCTTGACCGCCTCCAGCCGGCCCACGGCCACTACGTGGTAGGGCGACTCGCCGTCGTCGGCCAGCTTGGGCTGCGCGCCTTGCCGGCGCACATTGTCCAGCGGCACGCCGTTGTAGATGGTGTGGACCTTGCCGCGCAGTGGCGGAAACATGCTGACCAGGTCTTCCTTCACACCGCGCGACACGCCCACCACGGCATCGTGCCGGCGGTAGGTCTGGCTGACCAGCCAGCACTTCAGGCGCCGCATTTTCGAGGCGCCGTAGTGGATGGCCGGGCTGCTGTGTTCGAATGCCACCGTGCGGAAGTTGCCGCGCAGGATCTTTCTGGCCAGCACGACCAGCATGTTGCACAAGAGGCCATGCGAGCAGA
>CBHWAL010000448.1:0-4157 GCA_966111495.1 uncultured Achromobacter sp.
AAGCAGATGACGGGAACCGATATGGTTCACGTGCCGTACAAGGGCTCCGGCCCGGCCATCCAGGACGTGCTGTCCGGCCGCGTGCAGCTCTTCGTGACCACGCCGCCGTCGGTGATCGGCCACGTGCAGATGGGCAAGTTGCGCGCGATTGCCATTGCCGGGGCCACGCGCCATCCGATGATTCCGGACGTGCCGACCGCCGCCGAACAGGGCTTCCCCGGGTTCGAGCTGGATGCGTGGGTATCGCTGTTCGCGCCGGCAGGCACGCCCGACGCCGTGGTGCAGAAGATCAGCGCCGCGCTGGAGGCGGGGCTGAAGAAACCGGAACTCATCAAGACCGCCAATGAAGCGGGCGTGCGGGCGAACTACCAGAACCCCGAGGAACTGGGCCGCACCGTCGCGCAGGATACGGCGCATTGGTCGCAGGTGATCAAGTCGGCGAATATCACGGTCAATTGAGGGGCCGCCTGGCTTCATTGCTATCAGGGCGCCGGCGCGGGATCCCAGCCGGCGCCCGGCTGCGCCTTTATCGCATCAGCTCGGCATAGACCTGCTTGAACAAGGCGAAGCGATCCTTCAGGCCCACCAGCCCGCCGTTAATCCGCCGCGTGATCCTGGCAAAATCCTCCAGGTCATCGTCATGCGTGCGGTCGTCCGCCAGCTCGTTCAGCCCGCGCGACTGCCAATACCACCCGGCGCTCAGCGCAGCCCATTTCGGGTCGGACAGTAACTCGGGCGTCTCAAGCAAATTGACGCCCATGGCGTCGCTGGCTGAATCGTAATTGCTGCGCCCCGTCAGCTGGATGATGCCGCGTCCGCGATACCGGAAACCGTCGTTGCTTTGCGCATCGCCATTACCCATCCGGTTCGCATAAACCAGATTTGCAAGTCCTTGCGGATTGTTCACATACGGCATGGCCGACGCCTCATTGGGAAATCGCTTTGGCCACACCTTGGTCAACCGCGCGGCGGTCGAGTAATTCAGGTTTTCCTCGATCCGGTTGTATTGGCCGGATTCGTAACCCGTCTGCGCCAGAAAGCTGGCGATGCGATCCGGGGTTTCGATTTCGTATTTCTGAAATGCGGGGGCCAATGCGTCGGCCCACGCAGCGGGGGCTTTGCAGTTGGGAAATATGCGTTGGAGTTGTTCGGCACTCAGCATGGCGGTTCCCCTGCTTGCTTATGGAGTCATGGCGCCCCGGCAATACCGTCGCGTGACCATTCATCACGGCGATCCGAGGCGGGTCGATGATTGTGAATCAGGCTGGACAACCGTCAATACCTCAAATTGAGTATGCGGAGCGTTCCGGCCCGAATTGGTCGCTTGACACCTCCCCAGTTCCGCCAGGAACATACGCCATCCACCCGGGGAGCTTCGCCAAGAAGCTGAGAATCCGTTGGTCTGCCATCGCATTGGCAGGCGGTGCACGGCGACCCGTCGAACCTGATCCAGATAACGCTGGCGTAGGGATGGTGCGTGTGCCCCCGCATGCGCGTCCCACGCCTAAAGACCCTCGGCATGACGCACTCTGAAATCACTCCCCTCGCCCAACAGTCCCAGGACCTTCTCGCCGCCGTCCGCCGCGACGCGCCGCTGGTGCAGTGCCTGACCAATTTCGTTTCCATGAACTACGCGGCCAACGCGGTGCTCGCCATCGGCGCGTCCCCCGCGATGGTGCACGCCGAGGAAGAGGCGCCGGAGTTTGCGCGCTTTGCCGGCGCGGTGGTCATCAACATCGGCACCTTATCGTCGCCCTGGCTGCGCAGCATGCTGCTGACTGCGCAAACCGCGGCTGAAGGCGGCACGCCCTGGGTGCTGGATCCCGTGGCGCATCACGCCACCGCGTTTCGCCGCGACGCCATCCAGCGGCTGCTCGACCTTGAACCGGCCATCATCCGGGGCAACGCATCGGAGATCATCGCCTTGGCCGGCGGCCACAGCGCCGGCAAGGGCGTGGACGCCCGCGACGCCGTGGCGCAGGCCGAGCAGTCTGCCCACGACATCGCCGCGCGCCGCAAAACCGTAGTGGCCGTCACGGGCGAGGTCGATTACGTCACGGACGGCACCCGCGCGGTGCGCATTGCGGGCGGTTCGCCGCTGATGCCACGCGTGACCGCCACCGGCTGCGCGCTCAGCGCGGTGGTCGGCGCCTTTGCCGCCGTGTCGAAAGACGATGCGTATGCCGCGGCCGTGGCCGCCCTGTCCTGCTTCGGCATCGCGGGTGAGCGCGCCGCGTTGCACGCCGACGGGCCAGGCTCGTTCGCGTGGCGGTTCCTCGATGCGCTGGCCGCGCTGGACGCGGATTGCCTGACCCGCGAGTCCCCGCTGCGTTGATTTGCCCCCGTGCATGTCACGGGTAGGTCACATACCGTCCCCAAAATTCTTTCCTTCAACACGGAGGAAAGACGGTGAAGCCACACGTACGCAAGATCTTTGCAGTGACCGCCAGCTTTGCGCTGGTGGCCGGCCTGTCCGCCTGCGGCGGCGATGACGATGACGATGACACTGCCGCGCCCGATACCCCGCCGCAGGCCAGCGTGCCGCAAGGCACGACGCTGGATGTCGCGATCCTGGGCACGACCGACCTGCACGCCAATGTGCTGGGCTACGACTACTACAAGCTTGCCGAAGACAAGAGCTACGGCATGGACCGCACGGCCACGCTGATCGCCAATGCGCGCAAGCAGTATCCGAACACGCTGCTGCTCGACAACGGCGACACGGTGCAGGGCACAGCGCTGTCGGACTACCAGGCGCTGGTGTCGCCGGTGCAGTGTTCCGACATGATCGCGATCTACAAGCAGATGAAGCTGCTGTCGTACGACGCGGCCACGATGGGCAACCACGAGTTCAACTACGGCCTGCCCTACCTGTCGCAGATCACCAACGTGGACTTCGGGCTGGCCGGCATCACCAAGGGCACGGCGCAGACCAACCCGGCAGGCGCCAAGGATTGCGCGGCCCCGGCGTTCCCGTTCGTGTCGGCCAACGTCGTCTCGGCGGCTTCGAAGCAGCCGATCTTCAAGCCTTATGTGCTGCTTGAGAAAACCTTCACGGCCACCGACGCCAGCGGCAAATCCATCGACGTGCCGCTCAAGGTCGGCGTGATCGGTTTTGCGCCGCCGCCCATCATGCAATGGGACAAGGCAAATCTGGAAGGCCACGTGGAAGTCACGGGGTGGAAGGAAACCGCGGCGCGCTACGTGCCGGAGATGAAGGCCGCGGGCGCGGATCTGGTGGTGGCGCTGGCGCACGGCGGCATCGACCTGGCCACGGCCTACAGCCCCGACATGGAAAACGGCGCGGGCTATCTGAGCCAGGTGCCGGGCATCGACGCGCTCATCACGGGCCACCAGCATCTGCTGTTTCCCGACACGAATGCCAAGTCGCAGTTTGCCGGGCAGCCGGGCGTCGAGCTGGAAAAGGGCCTGATCAATGGCGTGCCGACGGTGCAAGCCGGCCAGTGGGGCAACAACCTCGGCCAGATCACGTTGAAGCTGGCGTATGACCAGGGCTGGAAGGTGCAGAAAGAGGCGACGCAAGTGCAGCGCATCTCTACGCGCCTGACGGCGCAAAGCGGCACCACGCCCGCGACCTACGTGGCGCCCGACGCGGCCTCGCAGCAGCTGGTGCAGGCCGAGCACGCCGCGACGATCAATTACGTCAAGACGCCGATCGGCCAGAGCCAGTTCGACATGGCCACGTACTACGCGCTGGCGGGCGACGTGTCCGCGCTGCAGATCGTGAACATGGCGCAGATCGACTACCTGACGGACTACATCGCCAAGAACAGCCCGTCGTACGCCGGCCTGCCGATCCTGTCGGCCGCCGCGCCCTTCAAGGGCGGGCGCAACGGTCCCGGCGACTTCACGTATGTGAAGCAAGGCAACGTCGCCATCAACAACGCCGCCGACCTGTACCTGTACCCCAACACGCTGCAAGTCGTGCGGGTCAGCGGCGACATCGTGCGCCAGTGGCTGGAAAAGACGGCCGAGCAGTTCAAGCAGATCGACCCCGCACAGGTCGCGCCGCAGGATCTGATCGACACCGGCTTTCCGACGTTCAACTTCGACGTGCTGTATGCGGCGGGCAATGCGCTGCAGTATGAAATCGACGTGACCAAGCCGAAGGGCTCGCGCATCACGGCCGTCCTGAC
>CBHWAL010000449.1:0-4135 GCA_966111495.1 uncultured Achromobacter sp.
TTGCATCCGGACATCGACATCCAGGTGTATCTGCACGCCAGCCAGGACCCGGCCTGGAAGACCCAGGACATCGACCTGGCCTTCCTGCACGTGCGGGCGATGGGGCCGCACATTGCCGCGCCGGGCGACATTCCGCTCATGACCGAGACCGTCGTGCCGGTCTGCAGCCCGGCGCTGGTGGCCGAAGCCGATCGCAACGATCCGCGCGTATTTCAGCGCCACCGCTGGCTGGAGGAAAAACACATTGACAGCCCTGAGACCGACTGGCGCACGTGGCGGCCGCGGCTGGGTCTGGCGACGGATGACTGGCAGGACCCGATGGTGCTGAGCGGTCTGAGCACCGTGGTGGCCGCGGCGGCGGCGGGCGTGGGCATCGCGCTGGGCCGCGCGCCGCTGATCGACGAAGACCTGGCCAGCGGCCGGCTGGTGCCATTGATGCCACATCTGCGCATGCCGGGCTCGTGGGGCTATGTCATGCGCATCCACGCCAACCGGCCGATGGATCCGTCATTGCCCGCGCTGGTGGAGTTTCTATCCGAGGAAGGGCGAAGCACGGGGGCGTGGCAGCGTCCGGGCGACGCATCCGGCGGCGTTGCCGCGCGGCAAACCACGCCATGGGGAGCGCGATGAACCGGACCATGCACAACGTCACGCAGCGCCGGACACGGGGAACGCCGTTACTGGCGCCGCTGTTCGCACCCTTGCTGGCCGCCGTGGCGCTGGGTCTTGCGGTGGCCCCCTCCGACGTCCCGGCGCGGGACACCGCTGCGCAGGACCTCCGATCCGCCAAGGCGGAGGCCCGCGCGCAGGGCGTGGCTCCACCGGGCATGCGCTGCGGGGATTTTCTGCAGGCGTTGGGGCGAAAGCCCGCCCATGTCGAGTACCTGGGTTGCGAACTGCACGATGACCGGCAGGCCAAACCCATGATCGCGCGCTACCAGGTGACCGGCGCCCGCGCGGCGGCGGCGCACGCCCAGCTCAGCGAAGCGTTCGGCCTGCCGCCGCTGCTATACGTCTGCTGCGGTTGGGAAACCGCCCCGCATTCCTGGCGCGGCGGGCAGGACGGTCTGCAATACGGCCTGGGCATGGGGGTGGAAGCGCCGCGCTATCCCAGCGACGAGTGGGACAGGATTCCCGCTTTCAGCATCACGGTCATGCTGTACACCGAGATCATCTAGGCGGAGCGCGCGCGCTTGGGTCAATCCCCGGTCAGTTCCATGCTGCGCGTCACTTCCTCCTGCACGCGCTCCCAGATTGCCCGCTTCAGCTCCACAAAGCGCGGCGACAGTTGCACGTCGGCGCTGCGCGGATGCGGCAGGTCGTTCTGGATGTCCTGCACGATGCGGCCGGGCTTGGACCCCATGACGGCCATGCGCGTCGACAGAGTCAGCGCCTCGTCGATGGAGTGCGTGATGAAGACGATGGTCTTGCCGCTCTGTTCGTAGATCGACAGCAACTGATCCTGCAGCACCTGCCGCGTCATCGCGTCCAGCGCCGCGAACGGCTCGTCGAACAGCATTACGTCCGGGTCGTTGGCCAGCACGCGCGCAATCGACACGCGCTGCTTCATCCCGCCGGACAACGCGTGCGGAAACTTGTCCGCCGCGTGCTTCAGGCCCACCATCTCGATGAATTTGCGGGCGATCGGCGCGCGTTCCTGCCGCGACATGCCGCGCATCTTCAGGCCGAACTCCACGTTCTCCTGCACCGTGCGCCAGGGAAACAGCGCGTACTGCTGGAACACCATGCCGCAGGCGGCTGTCACGTCGGTGACCTTTTTGCCGTTGATCTCCACCGATCCCGTGTTGGGGGTGATGAAGCCGGCCATCAGGTTCAGCAACGTCGACTTGCCGCAGCCCGAGGCGCCCAGCAGCACCAGGAATTCCCCGCGCTTGACCTCCAGGTTGACCTTGTCCAGCACGGGCACTTCGCCATAGGCCTTGGAGACGTCCGTCAGCCGGATCATCGTGTCGTTCATCGCTGCCATGCCAGCACCCATCGTTCAAGAAGCCGCAAACACAGATCGGTCACCAGCACGGTGAAACTGATCAGCACCATGCCCAGCACCACAGTGTCGGTCTGGAAGAATTCCTTGCCGTTCATGATCATGAAGCCCAAACCTTCCTTGGACGCCACCAGCTCGGCCGAGATCACGCAGGTCCACGACAGGCCCAGGATGATCTTCATGCCCGACAGGATCTGCGGCAGACAGCCGGGAAATAGCACCTCGCGCATGACCTGCCAGCGGTTCGCGCCCAGATTGCGCGCGGCGCGCACCAGCACCGGGTCGATGCTGCGCGAGGCCTCCATCACGTACAGCAGGGCGGGCACGAAGGACCCCATGAACACGATGCTGTACTTCTGCGTTTCGGTGATGCCGAACCACAGCAGCGACAGCGGAATCCAGCTCATGGACGGCAGAGGCCGCAAGAACGAGATGATGGGATCGAAGACGGCGCGCGCCACCTTCGACGTACCCAGCAGAATGCCCAGCGGGATCGCCACGATCACGGCGGCCAGAAACCCCACCATGACGCGGCGCGTGGACGCGAGCACGTTGTAGAACAGCGTGCCCTGGTCGGACATGGACAGCGCACGCGCCAGGACCTGGGATGGCGCGGGCAGGAAGATGGGATCGACCGCGCCGGCACGGCACAGGCCTTCCCACATCAGCAGAAAACCCAGCAGCGAATACACGCTGACCCAGAGCAGGCGTGTTTCGCGGGATGACGAACGTGTGGACATAGGCAGACTGTCCCGGGCTCAGAGGTACGAGGACTGGACCCAGTCCTTGACGGTGGGCGCGCGGTCGATCTGCTTGAGCGACACGAGCATTTCGGCCAGCTTCTGCATGCCGTTCACGAAGTTGCCGGGTTCGATCATCAGCGCCTTCTGGTCTTCGGCGGAATACCACTGCGTCTGCTTGATGACGGCAAGCTGCTCGTCCTTGGACAGCCCGGTCAGTTCCAGCAGCACGTCGGCCGCTTCCTCGGGCTGGTTCGTCAGCATGGCGTTGGCCTGGAACACCGCCTGCAGGAACTTGCGCACGGCGTCCGGGTTCTCCTTGCCCAGCTTGGCATGCGTCAGCAGCACGTCCGGCCCGGGGGTGATGGCGTACTGCTTGTAGAGCGAGAATGCGGTGTCGTCCAGCAGCACATGCGTGCCCGGCACGGCCTTGATGCGGTCAAAGGCGGGCGTCCAGGCCACGGCCGCGTCGATCTGGCTGCCCTGGTAGGCCGACAGCAGGTTGGTCGCGGGCAGGTTGATGATGGAGACGTCGCGGTCGGGATTCAGCCCCGCCTGGCGCAGCACGTCCAGCAGCAGCACGTGGGCGCTGGAGGCGTACGTGACGCCAATCTTCTTGCCCTTCAGATCGGCAACCGACTTGACGTTGTCGCGCACGAGCACGCCTTCGGCGCGGCCGAAGTTGTTGGGGGTGGCGATGACCTGGAACTGGCGCGCGCCCGCAGCCATCAGCGCCAGCGACGACACCACGCCGGTGCCCGCCAGGTCGACGTTGCCCGCCATCACCGCGCTCATGCGGTCCGACGATGTGGCAAAGCTCTGCCATTTGATGTCCAGACCTTGCTTGGCAAAGAGGCCCGTCTTCATCGCGATGTAGGCGGAGTAATGACCCAGCCAGGCCGAGCCGCCATAGGTGTAGGACGCGCCCGCGGCGCGGCCGATCATTGGAAAGCCCAGGGCGCTTGCGCCCGCAAGTGCAGCGGTGCGCACCAGCATGGCGCGGCGATTCATGTTCATATTTTTCCCCTACTTGAATGTAGATTGACCGATAGAGTCCATGTCGCCGGCACTCTGGGGTGCGGCAGGCAAGACTTTCGCCCGAGCGCCCGGCGGCGGCATGAATATAAGGAACGGCGATGGTCAACATCAGCGGCGCTTAATTTTCTGCGGCTCCGAAAAGGCGGGTCCACACTCGCCGCACTTGTCCTTGGAGCCTTGTCGTGAAAAGTTTTGACGTGATCGTGATTGGTGCCGGCGTGATCGGCAGTTCGGTGGCGTTTCACCTGGCCGAACTCGGCGCGAAGAACGTGCTGGTGCTGGACCGCGAGACCATCGGCGCGGGCACCACGTCGCAGTCGTCCGGCATCCTGCGCACGCACTATTCCGTGCG
>CBHWAL010000450.1:0-4134 GCA_966111495.1 uncultured Achromobacter sp.
GCTTTGCTTTTTTTTCCTTTCTTTTTTTCTTTCTTCGCTCTCCAGTTTTTCAACTGGATTGCTAGTTCCAAATGACACTGCGCTTTCACGCTTTGCTTGGGCAACAACGGCAATGAATGAATCCCTGCGCTGTCTTCCAAGGGTCTTTGGTGGGTGGTACAAGTTTCGAACTTGTGACCCCTGCCGTGTGAAGGCAGTGCTCTACCACTGAGCTAACCACCCCGAAAGAGGCGAAATAATAGCACGAAAATTTAAACGTGTGCAAGTCGCCTTGGAAGAACTTTCAAGCGGCCGCCGCAACCGGCGCATCGAGCTTGCGCCAGACGCTCTCGCCGCCCACGCTCTTGTCCAGCGCGGCGACGTAAGCCTCGTGCTCGGCCAGCTCTTCGGCGCTGGCGTACAGCACAGGCAGCCCCGAGGCGTCGAACTTGGCCAGCACCAGGCCGTCGCTGCCGGTGCCGGCGCTGTCGTCCACGTCAATCAGCAACGCGTCCTGGCCGCGCGTCATCGCGAGCCAGACTTCGGCCAGAAGCTGCGAGTCGAGCAATGCGCCGTGCAGCGTGCGGTGCGCGTTCGAGATGCCGAAGCGGTCGCACAGCGCGTCCAGCGAATTGCGCTTGCCGGGGAACATCGACCGGGCATGCATCAGCGAGTCGGTGACGGTCTCGCAGAACTCGGTGATGGGACCGCGGCCGGTCTTGGCAAGCTCGGCGTTGAAGAACTTCACGTCGAACGCGGCGTTGTGCGCGATCAGCTCGGCGCCCTGGATGAACTTGACGAATTCGTCGGCGACCTCTGCAAAGCGCGGCTTGTCCGACAGGAACTCGGTGGTCAACCCATGCACCGCCAGCGCCTCGGGATCGCTGTCGCGGTCCGGGTTCAGATAGATGTGCAGGTTGTTGCCCGTCGACATCCGGTTGACGAGCTCCACGCAGCCGATTTCGACGATGCGATGACCCTGGGCAGGGTCCAGTCCGGTGGTTTCAGTGTCAAAGATGATCTGGCGCATAACGATTCCAACGCGTCGATTTCGACGCTTCCATTCCGACGGGTCTATTCAGAGGTTTGAGGCTGCGGGGCTGGCGGCGGGTGCGAGTGATCCGCTTCGCTGCCGGACTTCCCGGCCTTCTTGCGTGCAGTGGCAATCAGCGTATAGGCCACCGGCACGACGAACAAGGTCAGTAGTGTACCCAGCAACAGCCCGCCGACCAGGACCCACCCGATCTGCTGGCGCGATTCCGCCCCCGCGCCCGTAGACAGCGCCAGGGGGACGGTGCCCAGCACCATGGCGCCGGTCGTCATCAGAATGGGCCGCAGGCGCAGCACGCTGGCTTCGATCACCGCCTCGAACAGTTCCCTGCCCTCGTCGCGCAGCTGGTTCGTGAATTCCACGATCAGGATGCCGTGCTTGGTGATCAGGCCGACCAGCGTGATGAGCCCGATCTGGCTGTAGATGGACAGCGTGCCGCCCGTCAGCCACAGGGCCAGCAATGCGCCCGTCATGGACAGCGGCACCGACAGCATGATGATGAACGGATTGCGCCAGCTTTCGAACTGCGCGGCCAGCACCAGGTAAATGAACGCCAGCGCCATGGCAAAGACCAGATAGATGCTGCCCGACGAATCGCGAAACTCGCGCGACTGGCCGTCCAGGTCCGTGATGATCGTGTTGGGCAGGACCTCGCGGGCCACCTGGTGCATGTGTTCCAGCACTTCGCCCAGCGCGTAGCCGGGCGCGACAGCCGCGTCGATCTTCACGGCGCGCAGGCGGTTGAAGTGGTTGAGCGACTGCGGCGACACGCCTTCGTGCACGCCCAGCAGGTTGTCCAACTGGACCATGCTGCCGTCGCGTGCTCGCACATAGATGCCCGAGATGTCGGTGGGATTGGCGCGATCGCGCGGTGTTACCTGCACGATCACGTCGTACTGCTCGCCCTCGTCCTTGTAGCGGGTGACCTGGCGGCCGCCCAGCATGGATTCCAGCGTGCGGCCCACGACGTCCACGTTGGCGCCCACGTCGGCCATCTTGTCGCGGTCCACGCGCACGCGTAGTTCGGGCGTGTTCAGGCGCAGGTCGGTGTCCAGGTTCAGCAGGCCCGGATACTTGCGCAGCTCTGTCAGGAAAATCTGGGTCAGCCGCGACAGTTCTTCGTACGAAGCCTGGCTCATGATGATGAATTCCACCGGCTTGGACCGGGCCGACTGGCCCAGCGACGGCGGATTGGTCGGGAAGGCGCGCACGCCCGGCAACGACGCGAACTGCGGCTGCAACTGCTGCGTGATGGCCTGCTGCTTGCGCTCGCGTTCTTCCCAGGGCTTCAAGCGCAGGATCGCGGTGCCGTCCGTGACCGTCGGAAAGCCCACCGTGACCTGGCTGCCGCTGGCTTCGGGGATGTCGGCATAGAACTTCTCGATGCCCAGCATGCTGTCCAGCGTGTAGTTCAGCGTCGCGCCCTCGGGCGAATTCACGATGCCGAACACCACGCCGCGGTCCTCGACCGGCGCCAGCTCGCTCTTGACCACCTTGAACAGCACGCCGCTGCCCGCAGCCACGGCCAGCCCGATCACCACGACGATCCAGCGATGCCGCAGCGACGCGCCCAGCAGGCGGCGATAGCCGTTGCTCATGCCGTTCAGCCAGCCTTCGATCAGGTTGTACCAGCGGCTGTGGCTGGTCTCGTGCCGCAGCAGCACCGAACACATCATGGGCGTGAGCGTCAGCGCCACGAAGCCCGACACCAGCACCGCGCCGGCCAGCGCCAGCGCGAACTCAATGAACAGCCGGCCCGTGCGCCCCGTGGCGAACGCCAGCGGCGCATACACGGTGACGAGCGTCATGGTCATGGCGACCACCGCGAAGCCGATTTCCTTCGACCCCCGCAATGCCGCTTCCTTGCGGGGCATGCCGTCTTCGATGTGCCGGTAGATGTTCTCCAGGACCACGATCGCGTCGTCCACCACCAGGCCGATCGCCAGCACCATCGCCAGCAGCGTCAGCGTGTTGATGGAAAAGCCGAACAGGTACATCAGCGCGCACGCGCCCACCAGCGACACCGGGATGGTGACGATGGGGATGATGCTGGCGCGCAGGTTGCGCAGGAAGAAGAAGATCACCAGCACCACCAGCACGATGGCCTCGATGATGGTGTGGAACACGGAATCGATGGACCGCTCGATGAACACCGACGAGTCGTACGCGATGTTCAGCTTCATGCCGGCGGGCAGGGTTTCGTTCAGCCGCGCGACTTCCTGGCGGGCCGCCTTGGACAGTTCCAGCGGGTTGGCCGTGGACTGCCGCGTGACGCCGATATTGATGGCGGGCTTTCCATTGAACCGCGACAGCACCCGGTCGTTGGCAGCGGCAATCTCGACCTTGGCGACGTCGCGCATCCGCACCGGATAGCCCTTCACGTTGGCGACGATCACGTCTTCAAACTGAGCCGGGGTTTGCAGGTCGGTCGCGGACACCACCGAGAATTCGCGCGCGCGCGATTCGATGCGCCCCGCTGGAATTTCCACGTTCTGGCTGCGCAGCGCGGCTTCGACGTCTTGCACCGTCAGGCCGTAGGCAGCCAATTTGTCGCGGTCGACATAGATGCGCATGGACGGCAGCCGCTCGCCAAAGACGCGCACCTCCGCCGCCCCCGGCAGGACCGACAGGCGGGTCTTGATGTATCGGTTGATGTAGTCGGACGTCTGGATGGCCGAGAACGACCCGGATTCGACCGCGATGTAGATGATGGGCTGGGAATCTGCTTCGACCTTGCCGATGATGGGCTCGTCGATCTCGTCCGGCAGGAAGCGGCGCGCGCGCGAAACCTTGTCGCGGACTTCGGCCGCCGCGGCATCCGGATCGCGCGACAGGTTGAACTTGATGTTGATCTGGCTGCGCTCGGACCGGCTGCGCGAGGTCATCACGTTCACGCCTTCGATGCCGGCCAACTGGTCTTCCAACGGCTTGGTCACCTGCGATTCGATCACCTCGGGCGAGGCGCCCTTGTACGTGGTGTCGACCGACACGATGGGTTCGTCGATCTTGGGGTATTCGCGCACCGTCAGGCGTGAATACGAGATCAGGCCGATCAGCACGATGATCAGCGACAGGACCGACGCGAACACCGGGCGCTTGATACA
>CBHWAL010000451.1:0-4121 GCA_966111495.1 uncultured Achromobacter sp.
CCATGATCTGGAGCGTGACGACCAGCCCCTCGAGCAGGGGCGGCACAAGCTCCGCCATATGTTCTGACATCAACTGCATCGGGACCCCTTACTGTCCGCTGCAGAGCTTGTCCGCGGTTACCCCTTGAGGCAGTTCCGCGGCGGTAAAGCCGAACGGCGCCACAAGCTGCTTGTGCTCCTCGGTGCCGATGAACTTGGCGAGTTCGGCATTGAAGGCGTCCGCGAAGGCCTTGTCGTCGGTGCGGAAGGCATAGGCGCCGTAGCCGCGCACGCCCTTGCCGTCGATGACCGGATCGGTGAACGGATCGGCCTTCTCCAGACCGATGCCCGCCTGCGTCTTGCCCATCAGATCATTGACGGTGAGCGCGGTGGCGGCATAGGCGTCAGCGCGGCCGGCCTGCACGCCGGACAGCGCGCTGACGGCATCCGGAAACACGACGACCTGTCCGGCCGGAATCTTGACCTTTTCGGCGTACTCGCCCTCGATGGCGCCGACCACGACGCCCAGCTTGGCGTCCGGGTTCTTGAGCACGTCTTCGTAGCTATGCAGATTCTTGGGATTGCCCTGCTTGACCAGGAACGCTTCACCGACGCCGTACGTCGGATTGGAAAACGCGACCTGCTGGCAGCGGCTGGGCGTGACATACATCCCTGCCGCGATGATGTCGAAGCGCTTGGCGGCCAGGCCGGGGATCAGCGATCCGAACTCGGTCAGCACGCCTTCGACTTCGTTGATGCCCATGCGCTTGAGCACCACGCGGGCGATTTCCACGGATTCCCCCGTGACCTTGGCCTCTTTGCTATCCATGTACGCGAACGGCGCCTCGTTGGCATAACCAATGCGGATCTTGCCCGCGGCCTTGGCCGCCTCCAGAGTGCTGGCGTTGCTGGCGGGCTCGCCGCCCCCGGCCGCGGACTTGTCGCCGCCCGAGTCCGAACATGCGGCAAGCACGCCCAGGCTCAGGGCCAGCAACAGTCGTCTGGATTGGATGAGGGTCATGAATCATTTCTCCCGAATTTATTTCTAGGTGCATGGCTTCACTAAAAATAATACGCTAAGAAATGATTCGGACACGAATGATATAGGCATGAAAAAGCAGGCCTAAGCCTGCTTTTGGCGTCCGTTGCCCTATGGAGCGTTAGGACACGTTACGAACGGTAGACAGATATGGCACCGTTTATTGGGCGTACGAAAAGCGCCCATTTTTGACCGTGCCCATCACGCGGGCGCGCTCGTCGAAGCCCTGATGATTGTCCTTGGTGATGTTCAGGACGCCATTGGGCACGACCAGATCGCGGGTACTTTCCAGCGCGTCGCGCAGGGCCAGGCGGAACTCCGGCGTGCCGGGTTTGGCGCCCGTTTTCAGGGCCCGCGACACGGCCGAGTCCAGCAGCATCCACGCGCCGTAGGCGTCGCCGGCGAACTGCGTCAGCGTGTTCGGGCCGTATTGCTGCTCGTACTTGTCGGCGAATTCCACCGCCACCTTCTTGACCGGGTTGGAATCGGGCAGCTCGCGCGCCACGACGCCCGGGCCCGTGGGGAACAGCGTCCCTTCGACGTCCTTGCCGCCCACCTGCAGGAACTCCAGCGTACCGATGCCGTGCGTCTGGTAGACGGCGCCGGTGAAACCACGTTCCAGCAGCGTCTTCTGCGGCAGCGCTGCCGGCGTGCCGGAGCCGGCAATCAGCACCGCGTCGGGCTTGGCGGCGATGACCTTGAGCACCTGCCCGACCACCGAGGCGTCAGTGCGCTGAAAACGCTCCTGCGCCACGATCTTCAGGTCAGCGCCGGCAGCGGCCGAAAACTCCTTCCACCAGCTATCGCCATACGAATCCGCAAAGCCGATGAAGGCCACGTTCTTCAGGCCTTTTTTCTTCATGTCATCAACCAGCACGGTCGCCATGAGCGAGTCGTTCTGCGGCATCTTGAAGGCCCAGGTGCGCTTGGGATCCGATTGCGGCTCGACGATGACGCTGGAAGCCGCCAGCGCAATCATCGGGGTCTTGGTTTCGGCCAGCACGTCCAGCCCGGCCAGCGCCGCGGCGGTGATGTTGGGGCCGACGATGGCATCGACCTTGTCTTCGGATGTCAGCTTGCGCATGTTCTTGACCGCGCGGCTCACGTCCGTGCCGTCGTCCAGCACCACGTAGCGCGCGGGCTCGCCCCCCAGGGTGTTGGGCCACAGACGGATCGCGTTGTTGGTCTGGATGCCGATGGCGGCGGCGGGGCCCGTGGTGGACACGTCCACGCCGATCACAATTTCGGCTTGGGCGGACAAGGCGGGAACGGCCAGCGCGACAACGCAGGCGTAGCGGGCAAGGATGCGAGGCATGACTACGGCTCTTGGGTAGGAGTGAAGGAGATGCCGCTATTTTGCCTGATGCGCTCGCGACCCCTCTTGATGCCGCCGGCCCCTTGCCGCCGGCCCGCCAATGGACGCCCGGTCCGTTACATCGGCTTGCCGTTGCGTACCGGCGTTTTCCGCGCGAGCCGGTGCGCCGGGCCGTATCATCGACGGTGCCGCCTGAGGCAAGGCGCGCCGTCCGCAAGACGGCGCCGCTCTCCCACCCCGGACGCGCCGCACGCGGCCGCGTTCCCACACAGGAGTCCTGTATGAAGAAAACCGCATCCGCCGCCTGGTCGGGCGATCTGAAGACTGGCAAAGGCACGATTTCGACGCAGAGCGGCGCGCTCAAGAGCCAACCCTATGGCTTCAATACCCGGTTCGGCGACACGCCGGGCACCAACCCCGAAGAACTGCTGGGCGCGGCGCACGCCGGCTGCTTCACCATGGCGCTGTCCAACATTCTTTCCGAGGCCGGCTTGGTCGCGGATAGCCTGGACACCAAGGCCGAAGTCACGCTGGACAAGGTCGATGACGGTTTTTCCATTACCGCCGTCCACCTGACCGTCGTGGCCGTCATCCCGGGCGCTTCCGCCCAGGCCTTCGAGGAAGCCGCGCGCAAGGCCGAAAAGGGTTGCCCGGTTTCCAAGGTGCTGAACGCCAAGATCTCGATGGACGCCAAGCTCAAGTCCTGATCGGCGTGCGGGCGATCCGGCTTCTGAACGGGGCCGGATCATTGGCACGCCCTATCCCGGGCGTGGCCAAAATCAATTTGACGGTGCCAAGTCGCTTCTAGACAATGAGAACCATTCTCAGGAGCGACGCATGACCGGATTCATTTACGCGATTTCAGGCGGCAATGCCGCCCTGGCGCAGGACGCGCGGGTTTCCGCCAACCTGCGCCGGATGGTCGGATCCGGCATCCTGGTAGCCGTCGGCTACATCGACCCGGGCAACTGGGCCACCGACATCGCCGGCGGCAGTGGCTTCGGCTACGGCCTGTTGATGGTCGTCATCACGTCGGCGTTTCTGGCGCTGGGTTTTCAAGTGCTGGTGTCGCGGCTGGCGCTGGCAACCGGCCAGGATCTGGCCACCCTCACCGCCCGCCACCTTTCTCCCCGTCTCGCCAAAGCCGCCTGGCTTGCCGGCGAGGCCGCCATCCTGGCGACCGCGCTGGCCGAACTGATCGGCGGCGCGATTGCGCTGCGCTTGCTGTTCAACCTGCCGCTGATCGCCGGCGTCGCCGTCACGGGCATCGGCACCATTGCCGTGCTGGCCATCACACGCGGCAACGCCGACCGGCATGAACGCGTGATCGCCCTGCTGCTGGCCGTGGTGGCGCTGTCGTTCGTGTTCCTGCTGTTCAAGGCGAATCCGGCCTGGACAGAAGTGGCGCACGGCGTGACCGAGACCGGCAAGGCGCTGCGCGACCCCCAAGGCTTTCTGATTGCGTTGGGAATCCTTGGCGCGACCCTCATGCCGCACAACCTTTATCTGCATTCCGGCACGCTGGCGCAGCGGGCGCAGGACTTGCCCGCGCAAGCACGCGGCATGGCGATGCGCGTGGCGCGCAACGACACCATCGTGTCATTGGGCGTGGCGATGCTGATCAACGCAGCCATCATGATCGTGGCCGCGGCGTCGCTGTCCGGTTCGGGGATGGTGGTGTCCAGCCTGGACGACGCGCATGCAGTGATCGGCCACACGCTCGGCATCGGGGCGGCCGTGGTGTTCGCCGTGGCGCTGTATGCCGCCGGCCAAAGCTCCACCATCACG
>CBHWAL010000452.1:0-4092 GCA_966111495.1 uncultured Achromobacter sp.
GGGCAGGCCATACGCGGGATAGGCGTAGCGCGTGTCCAGCACCACGTCCTTGTCTTCGATGGGTTTGCCCAGTCCGACGAGGTCGGCGGTGCGCCGCGCGATGCGCATGACCTGCGCGCGCGTCTGGTCCGGCGTGGCGGATGCGTCGATGCCGATGACGCGGTCGGCGCGGCCGTCGGCGGCAAAGCCCACCACCATGCCGGCCTGCGTGCTGCCCGTGACCGCGCAGACGACGATGTAGTCGAACTTGAATCCCAGTTCGGCTTCCTGGCGGCGAACCTCTTCGGCAAAGCCCACGTAACCCAGGCCGCCCAGCTCGTGATCGGATGCCCCGGCCGGAATGGCGTAGGGCTTGCCGCCGCGGCGTTTCACGTCTTCCAGCGCCTCTTCCCAACTGCGGCGAAAGCCGATGTCAAAGCCCTGATCGACCAGCCGCACGTCCGCGCCCATGAGGCGGCTCATCATGATGTTGCCGACCCGGTCGTAGACCGCATCGGAATAGTCCACCCAGTTTTCCTGAACCAGCACGCAGGCCAATCCCAGTTTGGCGGCGACGGCGGCGACCATACGCGTGTGGTTGGACTGGATGCCGCCGATGGTGACGAGCGTGTCGCAACCCTGTTCCAGCGCCTGCGGGATCAGGTATTCGAGTTTGCGCAGCTTGTTGCCGCCGAACGCGAGGCCGCTGTTGCAGTCCTCGCGCTTGGCGTAGATCTCGACCTTGCCGCCGAGATGCTGCGACAGGCGGGGCAGCTTTTCGATTGGGGTATCGCCGAAGGTCAGGCGATGGCGGGGAAAACGTTGCAGATCCATGGTGGCTCCTGGTGATCCTGGCGGCCCCGCGCTTTTCGGCAGGGTTCGCAAAAATCATAGGAATCATGGGGTTTAGGGGTCAATTGCGTATTTTTTCAGTCTGCCAAATCGGAAGTTCATTAATCTCGATTAATGGATTTAATATTTCCAAAATAAAAACATCGGCAAAATTTAATTTTGAGGGACGCCATCAATGACCGCTGTTTTCACGCTGGACCGCATCGACCGCCAGATCCTGCGCATTCTTCAGGACGACGCGCAGATCACCAACCTGGACTTGAGCGCACGCGTGCACCTCAGTCCGGCCGCCTGCCTGCGGCGCGTCGAACGGCTCAAGAGCGAAGGCGTCATCCGCAAGACGGTTGCGCTGCTTGAACCCGCCGATGTGGACATGGCCACGCTGGTCATCGTGGGTGTGGTGCTGGATCGCTCGACGCCTGATTCGTTCACCGACTTCGAGGAAGCGGCCAAGGGCATCAGCGGCTGCCTGGAATGCCACCTGGTCGCGGGGGAATTCGACTATTTCCTGATGTTGCGTATCCGGGACCTGGAACGCTTCAACAAGCTGCATGCGGGCGAGATCATCAAGCTGCCCGGTGTACGCCAGATTCGTACTTTTTTCGTGCTCAAAGAGATCATGTCGACCACCGCGCTACCGGTTTGACGAGGCGTAAACGCAACACTCATCTTTTCTGCTATTTGAAATGACGCGCTGCCGCATTTTGGATTGACGGATTTTGCGGGCGCGTAGACGGTGAATTTGAAGGGGTTGGACGGACATTCCGTTGCCGCATGACAGCATTCCGAAAGGCCTTTTGCGTCACAGAAATGCAGGAAGACGCCCATAAACTCAAAGGGTTATACTTCTCGACCATAGGCTTTCAAGGCTTGTACGCGCCTTCTGCCCCTGCTATCCGCTTAACGGGAAGCCCGTGTCGCGGAAGGTTTTCCTGCATCGTCTCGAGTGAAGCACTCGTATAGGTGAAGCGATATGTCTTCGGAAATAGAATCTCTATCCACGTCTTATCTCTTTGGGGGTAACGCCCCGTATGTTGAGGAGCTTTACGAAGCCTACCTCGACAATCCCGGTTCGGTTCCTGACAATTGGCGCGAATACTTCGACCAGTTGCAGCACGCTCCCGCTACCGACGGCCAGGAATCCACTCGTGACCAGGCCCACGCTCCCATCGTCGAATCGTTCGCCCAGCGCGCCAAGGCCAATGCCTTTGTGCAACGCTCCGCCGAACCCGACCTGAGCGTCGCCAGCAAGCAGGTCTCGGTGCAATCGCTGATTGCCGCCTACCGCTCGCTGGGCTCGCGCTGGGCCGATCTGGATCCGCTCAAGCGCCAGGAACGTCCGCCGATCCCGGAACTCGATCCCGCCTTCTATGGCCTGACCGAAGCCGATCTGGACCAGACGTACTCGGCCACCAACACCTACTTCACGACCGCCAGCACGATGACGCTGCGCGACATCCTGAAGGCGCTGCGCGACACGTACTGCCGCAGCATCGGTGCAGAATTCACGCACATCTCCGACCCCGCCGCCAAGCGCTGGATCCAGGAACGCCTGGAAACCACGCTGGGCGCGCCCACGTATTCGCCGGAAGAAAAGCGCCACATCCTTCAGCAGCTCACCGAGTCCGAAGGCCTGGAACGCTTCCTGCACACGAAGTACGTCGGCCAGAAGCGCTTCTCGCTGGAAGGCGGCGAAAGCTTCATCGCCTCGATGGACGAAGTGGTCAACCACGCCGGTGAAAACGGTGTTCAGGAAATCGTGGTCGGCATGGCCCACCGCGGCCGCCTGAACCTGCTCGTGAACATCATGGGCAAGATGCCCGGCGACCTGTTCGCCGAGTTCGAAGGCAAGCACGCCGAAGGCCTGACCGACGGCGACGTGAAGTACCACAACGGCTTCTCGAGCGACCTGTCCACGCGCGGCGGCCCCGTCCACCTGTCGCTGGCGTTCAACCCGTCCCACCTTGAAATCGTCAACCCCGTCGTCGAAGGCAGCGTCCGCGCCCGCCAGGAACGCCGCGGCGATGGCGAAGGCAAGCAAGTGCTGCCGGTGCTGGTGCACGGCGACGCGGCCTTTGCCGGCCAGGGCGTCGTGATGGAAACCCTGAACCTGGCCCAGACGCGCGGCTACGGCACGGGCGGCACGCTGCACATCGTCATCAACAACCAGATCGGTTTCACCACGTCCGACCCGCGTGACTCGCGTTCGACGCTGTATTGCACCGACGTGGTCAAGATGATCGAAGCCCCGGTGTTCCACGTCAACGGCGACGATCCCGAAGCCGTGGTGTTCGTCACCAAGCTCGCCCTGGACTACCGCCTGCAATTCCGTCACGACATCGTTGTGGACATCGTCTGCTTCCGCAAGCTGGGCCACAACGAGCAAGACACCCCGTCGCTGACGCAGCCCCTGATGTACAAGCGCATTGGCCATCACCCCGGCACGCGCAAGCTGTACGCGGACAAGCTGACCACGCAAGGCGTGCTGGCCGACGGCGAAGCCGATCAGCTGGTCAAGGACTACCGTCAGCTCATGGAAGACGGCCAGCGCACCATCGAACCGGTGCTGACCGACTACAAGAGCAAGTACGCCATCGACTGGTCGCCGTTCCTGGGCGCCAAGTGGACCGACCAGGCCGACACCGCCGTGCCGCTGGCTGAACTCAAGCGCATCGGCGAACGCATCACCACCGTGCCGGAAGGCTTCACGGTGCACCCGCTGGTCGCCAAGCTGCTGAACGACCGCCGCACCATGGCCAAGGGCGAAATGAACCTGGACTGGGGCATGGGCGAACACCTCGCCTTCGCGACCCTGGTGTCCTCGGGCTACGCCATCCGCATCACCGGCCAGGATTCGGGCCGCGGCACGTTCACGCACCGCCACGCCGTGCTGCACGACCAGAACCGCGAACGCTGGAACGACGGCACCTTCATTCCGCTGCAGAACGTGTCGGAAGGCCAGGCGCCGTTCACCGTCATCGACTCCGTGCTGTCCGAAGAGGCGGTGCTGGCGTTTGAATACGGCTACTCCAGCGCCGAGCCCAACACGCTGACCATCTGGGAAGGCCAGTTTGGCGACTTCGTCAACGGCGCCCAGGTCGTGATCGACCAGTTCATCAGCTCCGGCGAAGCCAAGTGGGGCCGCCAGTCGGGCCTGACCCTGATGCTGCCGCACGGCTACGAAGGCCAAGGCCCCGAGCACTCGTCGGGCCGCATCGAGCGCTTCCTGCAACTGTGCGCCGACAACAACATGCAAGTGGT
>CBHWAL010000453.1:0-4090 GCA_966111495.1 uncultured Achromobacter sp.
TGGATTCCAGGAACAGCCGGGTCTGGTAGTCCAGCGCGTGGCCCCGGACAGTGCCTTCGGATAGCTGTCCTGGAAGGGCAGCAGGCCGAAGGTGTCCAGGTACTCGCGTGCGCGTTCCACGGAATCGGCCTTGGGCGCGCCACGGATTTCCAGGCCGACCAGGACGTTGTCCAGCACGGTGCGCCACGGCATCAGCAGGTCGCGCTGCAGCATGTAGCCGACGCGCCCGCGCAGGTTGGGCAGCGGGCGGCCGTCCAGTGCGATGGTGCCGGCGTCGTGTTCCAGAAGGCCGGTCAGGATGTTGAACAGCGTGGACTTGCCGCAGCCGGACGGGCCGATGATGCTGACGAACTCGCCACTGGCGGCGTTCAGGCTGATGTCGTCCAGGACCTGCACCGGGCCGGTGTCGGTGTGGAAGCGCTTGGAGAGATTGCGGATCTCGAGTTTCAGGGGCGGGGTAGGGCTCATGGCGAAACGACTGCACGCCGCCTCAAGCCGCGCCAGGCTCCAGTTCCAGCGCCACCACGTCTTCGTGCGGGACTTCCAGCGCCTCGTTGAAGCGCTTGAAGAAGCTGCACAGCGCGATGCGGATGGTCAGCTCGACGATCTGCTCTTCGCTGAAGAACGATTGCAGCTTTGCGTAGAACGCATCGCTGACCTGCGCCGGCGTCAGCGTGACCAGCACCGCGTAGTCGCGCACCACGAGGTCTTTCTCGTCCAGGCCCGGCACCTGTGGTTCCAACAGGCGGTCGATGGCTTCCTGCGAGATGCCATGGGCCGCGAGCTTGGGCGTATGCAGCGTGACGCAATAATGGCAGGCGTGCGCCTTGGACGCGGTCAGCAGCGCGATTTCCAGGTGGCGCGGCGAGATCAGCCCGTCCTCGCGCGACTGCACGAGGTACGAGAAGAAATGCTTCAAGGCCGGCGGACGGGGCGCGAAGGCGCTCAGCATGTTCGCGTACGGGCCGTAATCCTGCAGAAGCTGATTGAAGAGTTGGGCGGTCGCGGGATCCAGCTTGGCGGGATCCAAAGGAGTAAGGCGTGACAAGGCGATTCCAGCGTAGGGAAGAAGAACGCTGGAATCCTAAGAGACATGCGGCCCCTTGAAAAATACCGATATCACATATGTATATGGGCATGCCGGCGCAGCGCGCTGCCGAAACGTCTGCCGGGATGCGCCGCGCCCGCGCTACAGCCGCTGTCCTCCCGTCGCATCAATGCGCTGTCCCGTGACCCAACGCGCCTCGTTGGACGCCAGGAATGCCACGATATCCGCGATGTCGTCCGGCTGGCCGACGCGCCCCAGCGCGATGCTCTGCGCGATGACGCGGCTCAGTTCCGGGTCGCGGGCGCGCTGGTTCAGGTCGGTGGCGGTGGCGCCGGGCAACACGGCATTCACGGTGATGCCGCGCGCGCCCAGCTCGCTGGCCAGCAGCAACGTCAGCGCTTCCAGGCCCGCCTTGGCCGGCGCGTAGACGCTCATTTCGGGATAGGCGGCGCGCGTGCCCATCGACGAGATATTGATGATGCGGCCGCCATCGCGCAAGAAAGGCAGGCAGTGCTGGATCAGGAAGAACGGCGTCTTCAGGTTCACTTGCAGCACGCGGTCGAAGTCCGGCGGCGTCACTTCGGGCAGCCGGGCCCGCAGGCCCACGCCCGCGTTGTTGACCAGAATGTCCAGGCCTTCGGCCCCGGTGCGTTCGCGCAAGCTGGCGCGCGCATCCTGCGCCAGCCGCGCGGCAGCCTCCGGGTCCGCCAGGTCGGCTTGCAGCGTCCAGGCCTGGCCGCCGGCCGCCTGGATCTGGCCCACGACTTCATCGGCGGCATCCGCCTGCGCGTTGTAGTGCACGGCGACGAGCGCGCCGCGGCGGCCCAGCGCCAGCGCGATTGCGCGGCCAATACCCCGGCTGCCGCCGGTGACGAGGGCAGTCTTGCCCTCCAGAGAATCCGGTGCGGCGCTCATGCGGCCTCCTTTTTGGGTTGTGTCCATGCCTGCCGTGCGTCCAGCGCGCGCGCCTCGTGCAGCAGGGCGTTGCGATCGACCTTGTTGGTGCCGGCCCACGGCAGGTCGTCCAGGAAGCGGATGCGGCGCGGATGCTGATACGCCGGGCCGTTGGCCAGGGCGTGCTGCTTGAGCGTGTCGGCGTCCAGCGTGCTGCCAGCGCGCCGCACGACAAAGGCGACCGGGATGTGGCCGCGCTCTTCATCGGCCAGCGGCACGACGCAGCTCTGGCGCACGTCCGGGTGCGATTCCAGCAGCTTCTCGACTTCAACGGGATAGATGTTCTCGCCGGCGCAGACGAACATGTCGTCGGCGCGGCCCACGAAGTAATGGAATCCGTCGGGGTCGCGGCGCATCACGTCGCCGCTGTAGTACCAGCCGTCGTTCAACACCTGCGCGCTTTTTTCCGGCAGGTTGTGATAGCCGCCCAGCACGGCGGGATTCTTCATTTCAAGCACGCCTTCGTCCGGGCTGGCTCCGCCCGTCAGGCGGACCTGCGCCGCGTCCAGCGGATAGCCGACCGACAGCGGCGGCGTGGGCAAGCCATCGGGATGCGGCCCGAACACGGCGGGACCGGCCTCCGTCGTGCCGTAGCCGTGCGTGATGCGCACGTGCGGCAGCGCGCGCTGGATGCGGTCGAACAGGGCCGTGGTCATTGGCGCGGAGCCCAGCATCACGCGCTCCAGCGCCGACAGATCGTGGCCCTGCAGCAATGCGGGATCCTTGACCAGCCGCGCAAACATCGTGGGCACGGCGGTCAGGATGGTGATGCGGTAGCGCGCCAGCGCATCGGCGTAGGCCGGCACGTCGAACCCGGGCTGGATCACCAGCAGGCTGTTGCTGGCAAACGCGCGTTTGGCCATGAAAAGACCATTCATGTGGAACAGCGGCTGCGCAAGCAGATAGCGCGCCTGCGGCGCGTCCGGATTCGCGGGGCCGGACGTGGCGGTCAGCGCCCACAGTTGGCCGGCATGCGTCAGCGGCACGCCCTTGGGTTTGCCCGTGGACCCCGACGTGTACAGCATCTGCGCGATGTCCTCGGACGCGGGCGTGACGCCTTCGAACGTGGTGGGAACGATCTGCGCGGCAAAGCCCTGCGGGCCGGCATCGTCGAAATCCAGCACCGGCACGGTGGCCTCGAACCCGGCGCGGCGCGGGCCGTCCACGAACGCGAGCGCAATGTCCGCATCGCGCAGCACGTAGTCGATGTTCTCCTGCGACTGCTTGATGTTGACGGGCACGGCGACGTGCCCGGCCCGCATGATCCCGAAGTAGGCCAGCAAATACTCGGCGCGGTTCAGCGCCGCGATGGCGATGCGAGAGCCGGGCGGCAGACCGCGGGCGGTCAGCCACGCGGCCACGCCGCCGGCCAGGCGGTCGGCCTCGCCGTGCGTCAGTTGCCGCGGCGCATCAGGCCGCCGCAGGTCGATGAGCGCGGGGAGCTCGGCCGGCAGGTGCGGATCTGCAAGGTCGCCAAGGTTTTGGGGGGAATGCGTCATAAGAAAGACTTCCAGAAGTTGGCGGCTCAACGCTTTTGCAGCTTGGGGTTGAGCGCGTCGTTCAGGCCGTCGCCGACCAGATTCAGCGACAGCACGGTAAGCATGATGGCCACGCCGGGTACGGCGCAGATGTACCAGGAGGAGCGGATCAGGCTGCGGCCTTCTCCCACCAGCCGGCCCCAGCTTGCGATGTTGGGATCGCCCAGTCCCAGAATGGACACCACCGACTCGTACAGGATGGCCCCGGCCACCACCAGCGACGACATCACGATGACCGGCGGCAGCGCATTGGGCAGGACCTCGGCGGCGGCGATGCGCCACGGGCTCATGCCGACGGCGCGGCAGGCCTGCACGAACTCGCGTTCCTTGAACGACAGGAATTCGGCGCGGGTCAGTCGGGCGATCGGGGGCCAGGACACCAGACCGACGGCCAGCGTGATGTTCTCGATACGCGGGCCCAGCACCGATACGACGGTCAGCACGAAGACCACGTTGGGAATGATCTGGAACAGTTCGGTCAGGCGCATCAGCCCCTCGTCGATCCAGCCGCCCGCCCAGTCGGCGGCCGCGCCGACGGTGACGCCGATCA
>CBHWAL010000454.1:0-4065 GCA_966111495.1 uncultured Achromobacter sp.
GGTTTTGCAGTAACCGGCACGATGTTCACGACCTCGGTCCTGGCGTTCGCGGTGCTGCCGCGCGGCAGCACGGGCATCAAGCGCATGATGTGGTTCCTGGTGCTGGGACTGTTGCTGCTGCTGGACGTCCTGCTGTTTTCGGCCAACGTCTTCAAGATCCACGAAGGCGGCTGGCTGCCGCTGGTCGTGGCGATCGTGGTGTTCACGCTGATGATGACGTGGCGGCGCGGCCGGCGCCTTTTGTCCGACATGCAGCAGCGCGACCGCCAGCCGCTCAAGGAATTCATGGAGCAGCTCGAGCAATATCCGCCGTCGCGCGTGCCGGGCACCGCCATCTTCATGACGATGAATTCGGGCAACGTGCCGCCGGCGCTGCTGCACAACCTGAAGCACAACAAGGTGCTGCATGATCACGTGCTGTTCCTGTCGATCCAGTCGGCCGACGTGCCGTACATTGCGCCGGAAGAACGCTTCGAGTTGAACAAGCTCAGCGCGACGAGCTGGGCCGCCGTCGTCACCTACGGCTTCAAGGAAGATCCGGATGTGCCGGAGGCGCTGCGCCTGATTGCGGAGGCCTATCCTGAGCTGGACCTGGAGCCGATGCGCACGTCGTTCTTCCTGTCGCGCCAGACCGTGGTGGCGGCCAAGAAGCCCGCCTTGTCGCGGTGGCGGCGCGCGGTGTTCTCGTTCATGGCGCGCAATTCGACCCGCAGCACCAAGTTCTTCAAGATCCCGGCGAACCGGGTCGTGGAAATGGGCATGCAGGTCGAGCTGTAGGCGACGCACCGCCCGCGTATTGGTTACGCCGCGCGGCGGCGGGCCAAAAAAAACCCTCGGTATGAAAACCGAGGGTTTTTTGTTTGGCCTTGAAGAATTACTTCTTCGAGGTCGTGTCCTTCAGTTGGGGCAGCGACGTGCCGCTGGAGGCCAGCAGGCCGGTCTTGACGTACGTGAACAGCTTTTCGCGCGTGTCGACGATGTCGAGGTTGCGCATGGTGAGCTGGCCGATGCGGTCCGCCGGCGTGAAGGGGGCGTTTTCCACCTTCTCCATGGACAGGCGCTCGGGGGCGTACGTGAGGTTGGACGACACGGTGTTCAGCAGCGAGTAGTCGTTGCCGCGGCGCAGTTCGATCGTGACTTCGCCGGTGATGGCGCGGGCCACCCAGCGCTGGGCGGTTTCGCGCAGCATGATGGCTTGCGGGTCGAACCAGCGGCCCTGGTACAGCAGGCGGCCCAGCTTGCGGCCGTTTTCGCGGTACTGCTCGATGGTGTCTTCGTTGTGGATGCCGGTGACCAGGCGCTCGTAGGCGATGAAGAGCAGGGCCAGGCCCGGGGCTTCGTAGATGCCGCGGCTCTTGGCTTCGATGATGCGGTTTTCGATCTGGTCGCTCATGCCCAGGCCGTGACGGCCGCCGATGCGGTTGGCTTCGAGCAGCAGTTCGACGGGGTCGGCGTATTCGACGCCGTTCAGCGCGACGGGTTGGCCTTCCTCGAAGCGCACCGTGACTTCCTCGGCCTTGACGGCGACGTCGTCGCGCCAGAACGCCACGCCCATGATGGGCTTGACGATGCGGATGCCGGAATTCAGTTGTTCCAGGTCCTTGGCTTCGTGCGTGGCGCCGAGCAGGTTGGAGTCGGTGGAGTAGGCCTTTTCAGCCGACATCTTGTAGTCGAAACCGGCCTGGCGCATGTATTCGGACATTTCCGAACGGCCGCCGAGCTCGTCGATGAAGCGCTGGTCAAGCCAGGGCTTGTAGATCTTGAGTTCCGGGTTGGTCAGCAGGCCGTAGCGGTAGAAACGCTCGATGTCGTTGCCCTTGAACGTGCTGCCGTCGCCCCAGATGTTGACGTTGTCTTCCTTCATGGCGGCGACCAGCATCGTGCCGGTGACGGCGCGGCCGATGGGCGTCGTGTTGAAGTACGTGATGCCGGCGGTCGAGATGTGGAACGCGCCCGATTGCAGGGCGGCGATGCCTTCGGCCACGAGCTGCGCGCGGCAGTCGATCAGGCGGGCGTTTTCGGCGCCGTAGGCCAGGGCCTTGCGGGGAATCTCGTCGTAGTCGGATTCGTCGGGCTGGCCCAGGTTGGCGGTGTAGGCGTAGGGGATGGCGCCGTTGTTGCGCATCCAGAGGAGCGCCGCGCTGGTGTCCAGGCCGCCGGAAAAGGCGATGCCGACTTTCTGGCCGGTGGGCAGGTTCGGGAGGATAGTGGTCATTGTTTGAGGTGAGACGCCAACAGGACTTTGACAGCAACGAGCCGCCAAACAAGAAAATAGCTCGCCATTTTAACTCTTTTGAGGGGGGCTGGCCGCCGGGGGTGCGGCGCGGGGGCCGCCCGGCGCGAACAGCTCCGCAAGCCGCAGGCCGCGGATCAGCTCGCCCGTGGCCGCGGCCAGCCGGGTGGCCGGGCGGTGGCGCGCGCTGGCCAGCACCAGGTTGTTGGTGATGGTGGGCGAGCCGATGGCGCACAGGGACAGTTCATGCTCGGCGGCCGGCCCGCGCGCTGCCGAACGCGGCAGGATGGCATAGGCATCGCCCTGCGCCGCCAGTTCGACGATGGTCTGCACGGCGTCGACCTCGGCCGCGACCTTGAGCCGCACGCCCTGCGCGCGGCAGACGCTTTCGACAAGGGTGCGGATGGCGTTGGGCAGGCTGGGCAGCACCAGAGGATAGTCGCCCAGCCGCGCGACCGGCACGCGGGCGGGCAGGGGCGGCTGATGGCCCGCTGCGGCGGCCAGGACCAGGTCTTCGCGGAACAGGGATTCGTAGACAAGCTGCGGCGACGGGGCCGGGTCGTAGAGCAGGGCCAGGTCCACCCGGCCGGCGAGCAGCCATTCGCGCACCTGGGCGCTCAAGCCTTCGGCCACCGCGATGGAGGCATCGGGAAACTTCTGGCGAAACGCCTGCACCAGCGGCGGCGTGAGCACGCGCGCGATGCGTGGCGGCAAGCCGATCATGACTTTGCCGGTGGGCGTTTCGCGCAGGGTCTGCAGATCTTCCTTGGCGCGCTCGGCCAACGCCAGCAGGGCGCGGGCGTGTTCCAGGAATCTCAGGCCCGCTTCCGTGGGCTCGGCCCCGCGACCGTTGCGGTAGAGCAGGTGCTGGCCCAGCTCCAGTTCAAGCAGCCGCACTTGGCGGCTGAGCGTGGGCTGCGCGACGTCCAGCATTTCGGCCGCGCGCGAGAAGCTGCGGCGTTCGGCCACGCGCACGAAGTATTCGATCTGCTTGAGGTCCATCAGGATATTAGGTTTTTCGATATCAGAAATATACGGTATAGCATTGTTCGCCCAGTGGCATTCCGCGACCATGGCGCTTTACATGCAGGAAGTCCCCGTGCCCGATTGCCGTCCGCCGCTTGCCTCGCCCTCCCGTCCCCGCCATGCGCTGCCGCAGGGCGCGTGCGACGCGCATTGCCACGTCTTCGGGCCCGGCGATGTGTTCCCGTATGCGGAAGGCCGGTCGTACACGCCGCCGGACGCGTCGTTCGCCAGCATGGCGGCGCTGCATGCCCATCTGGGCATCGAGCGCGCCGTGGTGGTGCAGGCCAACTGCCACGGATCGGACCACCGCGCCTTGCTGGACGCGCTGGCGCGCAGCAATGGGCGTTACCGCGGCGTGGCGCTGCTGGGCGCCGATGCCACCGCCGCCAGCGTCAAGGCGCTGCATGAAGGCGGCGTGCGGGCCGCGCGTTTCAACTTCGTGCCGCATCTGGGCGGCGCGCCCGAGCCGGCGGTGTTCGACCATGTGGTCAAGCTGATCGCGCCGCTGGGATGGCACCTGTGCCTACACGTGGACGGCGCGATGCTGCCCGAATTGCTGCCGCGCCTGCTCACGTTGCCGGTGCCGTTCGTCGTGGACCACATGGGCAGGCTGAAGGCGGCTGATGGGCTGGATTCGCCCGCGATGCGCGCATTGCTCGGGTTGGCCAACGTGCGCGAGGCCTGGGTCAAGGTTTCCGGCATCGACCGGATCGCCGCCGGCCGGCGGCCCTTCGCGGAGGGCACCGCGTTCGTGCGCGCGCTGGTGCAGGCCATGCCGGACCGCACCCTGTGGGGCACGGACTGGC
>CBHWAL010000455.1:0-4055 GCA_966111495.1 uncultured Achromobacter sp.
ATCGACATGATGATCACCGACACCGCCACGGGCCTGCCGCAGGTCAAATCCGGCAAGCTGCGCGCGCTGGGCGTCACCGGCCAGGCGCGCTCGCCGCTGGCGCCCGACGTGCCGACCATTTCGGAGGCGGGCGTGCCCGGCTACGAAATGGGCTATTGGTTCGCGGCCTACGCCCCGGCCGGCACGCCGCCCGACGTGGTCAAGCGCCTGAACGAACTGCTGGTCAACGCCACCAAGGCCAAGCCGGCCCAGCAGTTCTACGCGCAGACCGGCACCGACGCCGCCTCCTCCACGCCCGACGAGCTGACCAAGTTCCAGCAGGCGGAATCCAAGAAGTGGGGCGACATCATCAAGAAGGCCGGCATTCAGCCGGAATGATTCACGAAGGTTGAGTTGCCCGCGCTGCATCCAGGTGTCTGATACCCATGAGACGACTTGGCAGGCTTGCCCCGGCGCTCCGCCGGGCGTCAGACACCGCTGGCTCGTTGCAGCGGTAAATGCACCCGAGCAAAAAACTTAAAGCAAAAAACCCATCGCGCATGCGATGGGTTTTTTGTTGGAACCACAAAGCCGCAACCGCTTGGCTTATTTGTCCACGAAGGCGCGTTCGACGACGTAGTCGCCCGGTTGGCCCACGCCCGGCGACACCGCGAAGCCGCGGCTGTCGAGCATGGCGCTGATGTCGGCCAGCATATGCGGGCTGCCGCAGATCATGGCGCGATCGGTTTCGGGATTGATTTGCGGAATGCCGATGTCGGCGCACAGCTTGCCGTTTTCGAGCAGTTCGGTGATGCGGCCTTGATTGCGGAAAGGCTCGCGCGTCACGGTGGGGTAATAGACCAGCTTGCCGCGCACGATATCGCCGAAGAATTCGTTGTTCGGCAGCTCGTTTTCGATGTAGTTGGCGTAAGCCAGCTCGCTGACCCACCGCACGCCGTGCACCAGGATGACCTTATCGAAGCGTTCGTAGATGTCCGGGTCCTTGATGATGCTCATGAAAGGCGCGAGACCGGTGCCGGTGCCGAACAGGAACAGGTGCTTGCCGGGCTTGAGGTCGTCGACGACCAGGGTGCCGACGGGCTTGCGGCTGACGAGGATGGTGTCACCCTCTTTCAGGTGCTGCAGGCGCGACGTGAGCGGGCCGTTCTGCACCTTGATGCTGAGGAATTCGAGGTTTTCTTCGTAGTTGGCGCTGGCGATGCTGTAGGCCCGCAGCAATGGCTTGCCTTCAACTTCGAGACCGATCATCACGAAGTGGCCGTTGTGGAACCGCAAGGCCGAATCACGCGTCGTGGTGAAGGAAAACAGGGTGTCGTTCCAGTGGTGCACGCTAAGTACGCGCTCAGTGTTGAAAGCAGCCATGTCGTATTCAGTAAGGGCGGGCTAGGGCCGGGCGAAGCTCGGCTATGCCGCGGGGTCATTCCGAACCGCAAAAAAAGGCCGCGGTCGGCATTAGGGTTGTCCCTATTCTACAGGGACATGATGATAACTGCTCTCATTATTCCGTAATACCCTTATTCCAACTTGACCGGGATCAACGTCTTGAACCCTATGCTTACTGACAGTTGAACGGCTCAATGCTTCCTGTTATCGTCGCGTTCTCACTTGATAATCATTTTCGTTAGCACCGCTTTTCGCGGCGATGTGCCGCTACAAAAGGCGGCGCCCCGCGGCAACCTTCGTTTCGGCCCTAGCTGGAGTTCTTTCATGATCAAGCGTCCCCAATTGAATTCGCTGCTGCGCGCGCTAGCGCTCGCCGGCGCCGCTGCCTTCACCGTGCAGGCCAACGCCGCCGAGGAAGTCAGCCTGTACACCACCCGGGAACCCAAGCTGATCCAGCCGCTGCTGGATGCCTTCACGAAGGAAAGCGGCATCAAGGTCAACACCGTCTTCGTCAAGGACGGCCTGCTGGAACGCGTCAAGGCCGAAGGCGCCAAGTCGCCCGCCGACGTGCTGATGACGGTGGATATCGGCAACCTGCTGGATCTGGTGGACGGCGGCGTGACGCAGTCCGTCAAGTCCGACACGCTCAATTCGGTCATCCCGGCCAACCTGCGTGGCGCCGATGGCAAATGGTACGCCCTGTCGCTGCGCGACCGCGTGTTGTACGTGGAAAAGGATTTGAAGCTGGAATCCTTCCGCTACGAAGATCTGGCCGATCCCAAGTGGAAGGGCAAGGTCTGCATCCGCTCTGGCCAGCACCCCTACAACACCGCGCTGGTCGCCTCCATGATCGCGCATGACGGCGCCGAAGCCACCGAAAAATGGCTGCGCGGCGTGAAGGCCAACCTGGCCCGCAAGGCCGCCGGCGGCGACCGCGACGTGGCGCGCGACATCCTGGGCGGCATCTGCGACATCGGCCTGGCCAACGCCTACTATGTCGGCCACATGAAGAACGCCGAACCCGGCACCGACGCGCGCAAATGGGGCGATGCCATCAAGGTCATCCGCCCGACCTTCGCCAATGCCAAGAGCGGCGGCACGCACGTGAACGTCAGCGGCGCGGCCGTCGCGGCGCACGCCCCCAACAAGGCCAACGCCGTCAAGCTGCTGGACTTCCTGGTGTCGGAACCGGCCCAAGCCCTGTACGCGCAGGCCAACTACGAATACCCCGTCCGCAAGGGCGTGAAGCTGGACCCCGTGATTGCCAGCTTCGGCGAACTGAAGGTCGATCCCCTGCCCTTGACCGAGATCGCCAAGCATCGCAAGCAAGCCAGCGAACTCGTCGACAAGGTCGGCTTCGACAACTGATAAGCTGCCGGACCGCCGGATCGCCGGACCGCCGGACCGCCCTGCCCACGGGCATGGCGTGATCCTGCTGTAGTGACACGCGAGCGCCCCCTACCGGGCGCAAAGCGTAGGGCCTGTTCCCGCCTTTTTTGGGGGAGCAGGCCTTGCCATTGATGCAACCGACTTTGAAGCATGCATACAGAATCCTTGCCCAGGCCGCTGCGGCTGCGCTGGTCTGAACGCGGAACCGGCTGGCTGGTTGGCGCGGCCCTGATCGCGCTGGCGGTGCTTGCGCCGGTCTTGACGCTGGGCTGGTGGGCGTTGGGCGGCAGCCTTGAACACTGGCACCATCTGGCCAGCTACGTGTTGCCGCAAGCCTTCGCCAATACCGTCATGCTGCTGGCGGGTGTGGGCATTGTCGTGACTCTGCTTGGCACCGGCGCCGCGTGGCTGGTGACCGCGTATGAGTTTCCGACGCGCCGAATCCTGACCTGGGCGCTGCTGCTGCCGCTGGCGGTGCCCACCTACATCATCGCCTTCGCCTACCTGGACCTGCTGCATCCCATCGGACCCATCCAGACGGCTATCCGCGCCATGCTGGGCTTCGACAGCCCGCGCCAATTCCGCCTGCCCGACCTGCGCTCCATTTACGGCGCGATCTTCGTGCTGGGCTTCGTGCTGTATCCCTATGTCTACCTGAGCACCCGCGTCATGTTCATGACGCAGGCCGCCAGCCTGCTCGAAGCCGCCCGCACGTTGGGCGCGGGCCGCGTGGCGGTGTTCTGCCGCGTTGCCCTGCCCCTGGCCCGTCCGGCGATTGTCGTGGGCGTCAGCCTGGCGCTGCTGGAGACTCTGAACGACATCGGGGCCTCTGAATTTCTCGGCGTGCAGACGCTGACCGTCTCCGTCTACACCACCTGGGTGACGCGTTCGGACCTGGCTGGCGCGGCGCAGATCGCGCTGACGATGCTGGCGATCGTCATTGGTCTGATCTTGCTGGAGCGCCATGGCCGCAAGCGGCAGCGCTACGCCAACACGCAGCGCATGCGCCCGATGCAGGCGCGCCGGCTGCGTGGCGCGGCGGCGGCAGTCGCGGCGGTGCTGGGCTGGATTCCCGTCCTGATCGGGTTTGTCGCGCCGGCCCTGTATCTGGTCGTGGAAACCTACAAGCGTCTTCACCTGGTGGGCGGCGTGTCGGATCAGTTGATCGGGGGTCTTAGCAACACCCTGATCGTCGCGTCCAGCGCCACCGTGGTCACCCTGCTCTGCGGGCTGATCGTTGCGTGGGCGGGCCGCACCCTGCGTGAAAGCGCCGGTTTCAACCC
>CBHWAL010000456.1:0-4030 GCA_966111495.1 uncultured Achromobacter sp.
AGCCAGACGCCGTAGTGGTTCACGGCGGTCAGCAGCTCGGCGTCCTTGCCGGCCGGATCGATCTCGCGATAATCCTGCGCCATGACGAAACGGCGCAGGTCGGCCAGCGCACGGTTGAACTCAGCGGTCTTGGCGCGCGGAATGGCCCGCACCACTTGGTGCAACGTGCGGAAGGTGACCGTCACGTCCGGCGCGGTCTGGTGTTCAAAACGCACCTGCGCGGGAAACGCGCTCAGGCGCGCGGGATAGTCGCGCAGCGCGGTCTGCAACGTTGCCAGCGCCTGCGCCCGGCGTGCCTCGTCCCACGGCCGGCCGCTCGTGACCACGGCAAGCTGCGTGTCGGCATTGACCGACGCGGCCTCGCCTTTGTCGTCCACCAGGAACCCCGTGGCCTTGCCGGTGCTGGCGTCGCGATCGGAATAACCGACCCAGTAAAAGGCCTCGCCCGCGCGCGGGGACCGGACGGCCACGTTGTCCTCGCGTGACGCCTTCCAGCCTTCCGGGTCGATCACCAGCGGCTGCGAACGGAAATCCAGCTTGAATTCCTTGGCTCCCTCGCGCACGTACCGGTACAGGTACAGCCGGTTTTCCATCTGCCCGACGAGGACGGCGTCCTTGACGTTTTCGGTGCCCCAGACCCGGCGCTCGGGCTCGCGCAGCGGATAGCGGGAAAGACGGATCGAGTCGATCACCGCCCCGACGTCGAAAGCCAGTGCTGGGGGTGGCGATGCCGCCATGCCGGCCAGCGCCAGCGCGACGGCGCCAAACAGACGGGTGACAGCGGGGCGATAACGGCGCGGCATGTATTGGGAATCAGGCAGTGGAAAGGAGGCCGATGATACCCGTCCCCGGTAAACACCCTGGGGTATGTCCCAACGCAGATTCGCGGCATGTGGCAGAAACTCGCCGATTTTTCGTTATATATTCGCCCCTACACTGTTTAGTTAACAGCTTAATAAAACCGTTACCGCATTAAGAATCATGATGGACGCCGTGCCCGTGCCGCCCTTTATCCCCGACGCCAGCATTATTGATCGGGCCCAGCGGTTTGCGCATGCCTTGCTGCGTCACGCACCGCCGGTTCATCCCGACGCCGGCTTTTTCGCGGCCGTCATCGGCACCAGCATCGCCCACGACGACCTGGCCCGCAGCGGCCTGTCGCCGGCCGAACTGCACGACCTGCTCGACTATCTGTTCCCGGGCGCCCTGACCGGCTTCGACACGTCCCTGTCCGCGCTGCGCGAGCAATATGCCGCCTACGTCGGCACGGGCGCGAGCGATCCGCAGCCCGGCTTCACGCTGTTGATGCGCGTCCTGCTCGACGCCTACAGCGCACCGGGCCCCGACACCACCCCGTGGGTCAGCAGCATCCTCGCGCACGCGTGCCTGCGGCCCGACCACCTGTGGCGCGATCTGGGCCTGTCGGGACGCGAAGACGTCACCGTGCTGCTCGCGCGGCACTACCCGGGCCTGATGAGCCGCAACGTGGACAACCTGCGCTGGAAGAAATTCCTCGCGTACTCGGCGTGCGAACACGCGGACCTGCCCGCCGCAGCCGCGCCCGGATGCAGCAATTGCGAGGACCACGCGTTCTGTTATCCCGCCGCGGCGTAAGGCGCCGGTTGCGCGGCGTTCAGAACCGGTAAGTCGCGCCCAACCCCACGCCCGCATTCCGTCCGGGCGCCGGTTCGTAATAGCGCCCATTGCCTTCGTTGACGATGACCGAGCCCGCATAGTCGCGATCGAACAGGTTGTCGACGCGGGCATAGGCGTTCAATTCCCATGGCCCCGCGCGCTTGATGTAGCCGATGCTGGCGGCTGCCACGAAATAGGCGGGCGCGTCGCCGTTGTTGGCGTCGTTGACGTAGATCTTGCTCAAGTACCGCCCTTCCACGCCAGCCTGCCAACCTTCGGGCGGCGCCCAGGCCAGCGATGCGTAGGCCGCCTGGCGGGCAATCCCGGGGATCTTGTTGCCCGCGCGGATATCGCCGCTGCCGTCGTCGGCGTAGCGCGCGTTGAGCAACGTGTAAGCA
Organism: uncultured Achromobacter sp.; assembly: GCA_966111495.1. Lineage (GTDB taxonomy): Bacteria > Pseudomonadota > Gammaproteobacteria > Burkholderiales > Burkholderiaceae_B > Achromobacter. The sequence continues at coordinate 2,034 of CBHWAL010000456.1, forward strand.
ACCTGCGTGCGCCAATGGCGCGCGAATTCGCCGGACCAGCTCAGTTCCAGGCCATCGCGGCGCGTGCGTCCGGCGTTCTGGTAGCTGGTGCGCCCGCCCAGGCTGCCCGCCGATACGATTTCGTCGTCGGTACGGGTGCTGAACACCGCGGCCGTCAAGAGGCCGCCCGCCATCCGCGCCTTGACGCCCGCTTCGACGTTGGTGCTGACCGATGGCATCAACCCGAAATTCAGTCCCGGCTCGCCGCCGGGCCGGTATGAGATCTCGTTCAGGGTGGGCGTCTCGAAACCGCGTCCGTACGAGGTGTAGACGCTGACGTCGTCGTTGACGGCGTAGCGCAACGCGGCCACGGGCAAGGCCTTGCGGTAGCGCGCGCCGCCGCTGTCGTCGCTGTTGCCGGCGGTGATGTAGTGATCGTCGGAGTCGAAGCGGACCGTGCTGTAACGCAGGCCGGCGTCCAGCGTCCAGCGGTCGGCAAAATTCCAGGAAGCCTGCGCGTAGGGGTCAGCGTTGTAGACGCGATTGGTTTCATCACGCCGCAGCGCGCCTTTCACACCCAGTTGCCGGCTGGCGCCCGAGCCGATGAAGTTCTCAAAGCCCTTGCGGTCTTCTTGCATGGCGTCGTACGAGAAGCCGCCGATCACGGTCAGCGCGCGGCCTGCCAGGGTCAGTTCCGAGGTCCAGCGCACGTCCGCGCCGCCGTACTGGCGCTTCAAATCAATCACACCGCCCGCTTGCGTGGGCGGAATCTGCACGGCGGGCGGGATCGACTGATATTGCGTCGTGTCGCGCTGGCCGTAGTAAACCATCACGCGCAACGCGTTGCGGCCGTCAACCTGGTGATCGAAGACCAGCCCGCCCTGCGTCTGCTTGACCGTCTTGCGGGTGTTGTACTGCTCGGCCAGCGGCGCGCTGCGCGGGTCGTCCTGGAACTGCTGGTAGGTCAGGCCCAGCGGATCCTGCGCCGTCAGGTCGACGCTATTGACGACGAGCGTCAGGCGGCTGTCGTCGTTCAGTTGCAGGCCCAGCTTGGCGTTGCCCAGATTCTTGCGCGCGGCGCTGTGGTCGCGGTAGCCGTCGGTGGTGAAGCGCGAGAGGTCCAGCACGTAATCGAGCTGACCCGCCCCCGTGCCCGCGCCCGTGCCAGTAAGGCCGCTTGCCTGGACGCCATAGCGCCACGTGCCATAGCTGCCGCCCCAGCCGCTGGCGGAGATCTCGGGCGGATCCGCGCCGTCCTGCGTGAACACCTGGATCACGCCGCCGGAGGAATTGCCGTACAACGCCGAGAACGGTCCGCGCAGCACCTCGACCCGGTCGATGGAGCCGATGTCGATATTGGAGGTCTGCCCCTGGCCATCGGGCATGGTCGCGGGAATGCCGTCGACATACAGGCGCACGCCGCGCACACCGAACGTGGACCGCGCACCGAAGCCGCGGCTGGAGATCTGCAGGTCCTGCGCGTAGTTCTGGCGATTCTGTATCTGCAGGCCCGGCACGCTGGCCAGTCCTTCTGACAGGTTGATGCCGGGCTGCTGCCACCGCATGGTGCTGCCCCGGACGACGTCGACGGACGCGGGCGTGTCCAACACCTCGGTGCCCAGCCGTGTGCCGGTCACGACCACCGGGGCCAGCGTATCGGCTTGCGCCAGCGCGGTGGCGGCCGGTGCAAGCGCCAGTATCGTGCTTGCCGTCCACCACCAGGTTCCGCTGTCCCGCCATTGCCGCTGTACCAAACTTCTCTCCTGTGCCTGGGCGGGAATGGGTTCTAATACCCGCCATGGAAAATACGCAAGACATCGAACGCCGGCTGATGGACCTGGAGGTCAAGGCCAGCTTCTCGGATGATCTTCTGGAGCAGTTGAACCAGATCATCGTCCGCCAACAACAGCAGATCGACCGGCTCATGCGCGAGGTCGCCGACCTGCGCCAGCAGGCGCCCGAGGGGGCAGCCCCCTTTCGCAGCCTGCGCGACGAACTGCCGCCGCACTACTGACCGC
>CBHWAL010000457.1:0-4024 GCA_966111495.1 uncultured Achromobacter sp.
CACAGACGGCGCAGTTGCTCGCCGCGATGGCGTTCCAGCAGGCCCAGATGCACGCAGATCGCATGCACGGGCGAGGCAAGCGCAGGGGGCCGCAGCACGCAGTGCAGCAGACCGCGTCCCTCGTGACCGTCCACGCTTACGTCATGGTTGTGGTGGCTTTCGATCGGGTAGCGCGACAGGATGGCATTGCCATGGTGGCCCTCGGGATAGACGGCGTTCTGCCCGTAGGCAAAATCGGTCCAGAGCGTGTCGGCCAGAAATTCATACTGCGACTGCGCCGGCCAGGAATCGTGGCGTCCGGCATGCGTCTGGTGTTCGCCCAGGACTTCCTGAAGAAACACCACATCCGGCGATGCGGTGCGCAGCGCCTCGCGCAGGTCGTGCAGCATGAAACGGCGGTTGAAACTGGTAAAGCCCTTGTGGGTATTGACCGTCAGCACCGTCAGCGTCGTGGTGTCGAGGGAATGCGAAGCGGGCATGAAAACTCCGGCAGATGCGATCTGGCGGATGGAGCAAGCGGCGTGCCCGCATCGTAACTAAACGTGTGCGAACACGTCATGTTTTGCGGGTTCTGGCGCGGGTTGTGGCGCAGGGGCGCCGCCGGGGACGCATGAGCAAATGAGAAATCAGCATTTCTCAGGCCCGGTGGCGCAGGCCTAAGATCCGCAGCTTCCAACCAGGCAGAACCAGAGTCCGACATGCGCACCACCCGCCGCGAGTTCCTGTTGTCTTCCGGCGCGCTTGCCGCTTGCCCCCAATGACGATCATGACCGAACTGCTCCGCATCGAAAACCTTACCGTGGACCTGCCGCCCGGCGCCGACCGGCCGCATGCGCTGCGCGATCTGACGCTGGCGGTCAACCCGGGCGAGATCGTGTGCGTCGTGGGCGAAAGCGGCTCGGGCAAATCGCTGACCGCCGGCACCATTCTCGGCCTGCTGCCGCAAGGCGTGCAGGCCAGCGCCGGACGCGTGCTGTGGGAGGGCCAGGACCTGTTGACGCTGGCGCCCGAGGCGCTGCGCCGGCTGCGCGGCCAGCGCATCGGCATGATCTTTCAGGAGCCGATGACCGCGCTCAATCCGCTGCGCACCATCGGCGACCAGATCGCCGAGGTGTTCCGCACGCATACCCGGCTGTCACGCGCCGTGATCCGGCAGCGCACGCTGGACCTGTTGGAATCCGTCCGGTTGCCCGACCCCGTCCAGGCGTTGGGCGCCTATCCGCATGAGCTGTCCGGCGGACAGCGGCAACGCGCGATGATCGCCATGGCGCTGGCGCTGGAACCGGCGCTGCTCATTGCCGACGAACCGACGACTGCGCTGGACGTCACGACGCAGGCGCAGATCCTGCATCTGATCCACGACCTGCAGCGCCGCAAGGGCACGGCCGTCCTCTTCATCACGCACGATTTGGGCGTGGTGGCCGAGATTGCGGACCGCGTCGCGGTCATGCAGCGCGGCGAACTGGTGGAAAGCGGCCCGGCCGACCAGGTACTGGAGCGTCCCCGCCATCCGTACACCCGCGCGCTGATCGCCGCGGTGCCGCCGCTGGCGCCCGCGCCCGCCCGCGCCGACCTGGACGCCAGCGCGCCCGCAATTTTGACCACGCAGGGGCTGTCCAAGACCTACCGCAAGCGTGGCTGGTTCGGCCGGCCCGGCCGCGTGACGCACGCGGTGGACGACGTGACGCTGACGCTGCGGCGCGGCGGCACGCTGGGCATCGTGGGTGAAAGCGGATCGGGCAAGTCGACGCTGGCGCGCACGCTGCTGGGCCTGTTGCCGCCTGATGGCGGCGACATCACGCTGGCCGGCGAGCCGCTGTCGTTCAAAGGCGCGCATGCGCGCCGTGCCCACGCCCGGCGCGTGCAGATGGTGTTCCAGGACCCGTACGGATCGCTGAACCCGCGTCAGCGCGTTGGCGAGATCGTGGCGCAGGGCCCCATCGTGCACGGCACGCCGCGCCGCGAGGCGCTGGCCCGCGCGCAGGAACTCTTCGAACTGGTGGGGCTGTCGCCTGACGCCGTGCGGCGCTTTCCGCACGAGTTTTCAGGCGGCCAGCGTCAGCGCGTGGGTTTGGCCCGCGCTCTGGCAATGCGGCCGCAGGTGTTGATCGCCGACGAACCGGTGTCGGCGCTGGACGTGTCCGTGCAGGCGCAGGTGCTGGCGCTGCTGGCCCGGCTGCGCGAACAACTGGGCCTGTCCATCGTCTTCATCACGCACGACCTGCGCGTGGCCGCGCAAGTCTGCGACCACATCGCGGTGATGAAGTCGGGGCGCGTCGTGGAGGAAGGAGTCTGCGCCGACGTATTCAACAACCCCACCCATCCCTACACGCAGGCGCTGCTGGCGGCCGTGCCGGGCCGCCGCTGGGACCCGGCCGCGGTCGCGACGCGTCTGGCTGCCTGAACCGGCGGCGCCGCTTTCATAGATCAAGGAGTTTCAGTGACCTTACGCATCGATCACGTCGTCATCCAGGCGGGCCTGGAACTGGACGCCTCAGCGGCGCGTTTCCTTCGGCTTGGCTTTCAACTTACCGACCGGGGTCACCACTCGCTGGGGTCGAGCAATCATCTGGCGATCTTTGGCGACGACTATCTGGAGCTTATTGGCGTCGAGCCGCCCAAGGCCGATATCCCGGGCGCGCGCTGGGAGCATCCGTTGGGCCTTGCGGGGCTGGTGTTCAAGACGGCCAACGCCGACGCGACCTGGAAGGATCTCGCCAATCGCGACGTGCCGCTGGAAGGCGAGGGTGCCCGCAGCTTCCATCGTCCGGTCACCGCGGGCGGACAGACGCTGGGCGATGCGCGCTTTCGCACGCTGCGCATCCGCGCGGACCTGATTCCGAATGGCCGCGTGTTCTTCTGCCAACACGAAACGCCGGAGCTGGTTTGGCGGCCTGAGTGGCGGCAGCACCCCAATGGGGTGCGCGGCATTGCCGAGTACGTCTATGTGACAGACGAACCCGCGGCCTCGGCCGAGCTGCTGGAGCAGGCCTTCGGTCCCGGCGCGGCGCACCCAGTGCAGGACGGCGTCGCCGTCGCCGCCGGCCGCGCCAGCATTCTGTATCTGACGCCAGCGGGCATCCAGGCGCGCTTTGGCGTGGATGCCGCGCCGCTCATCGCTGGCGGCGAACGCGCCGCGGCGCTGACGCTGCGCACCGATGCGCTGGCGCGCGTGCGGGAGGTGCTGGCCGCCGCCGGTGTGGCGCATCAGGCGCACCAGTCCCGCATCGTCGTGCCGCCGTTGGAGACCGGCGGCTTGATCCTGGCCTTCGTCGAATCCTGAGCCAGATGACGGGCGCGGCGCGGGCTAGTGGCCCGCGGACGCGCCCGGTTGCGCGTAGCGGCCGACCAGCGTCGCGCTGGCTTCGTTCAGCCCCACGACGTCTACCTGACGGCCGGCCCGGCGCAGCTTGAGCGTCACCTTGTCCAGTTCGCCGACGGCCGAGATGTCCCAGAAATGCGCGGCCGACAGGTCGATCACCACGCGGTCGACGGCCTCGTGAAAGTCGATCGCCGCCGAGAACCGCGAAGCCGACGCGAAGAAGATCTGGCCCGCATAGCGGTAGGTGCGCGTGCGGCCGTCCTCGGACAGCGATGTGTCCACGTCGAGCAGCCGCTTGACCTTGCCGGCAAAGAACAGGCCGCTCAGCACCACGCCCACCAGCACGCCGCGCGCCAGGTCATGCGTCCAGACCACCACGGCGACAGTGGCCAGCATGACCACCGACGATTGCCACGGATGCGAGCCCAGGTTGCGCAGCGAGCGCCAGTTGAAGGTGCCGATGGACACCATGATCATTACCGCCACCAGCGCCGGCATCGGAATCTGCGCGACCAACGGGCCTAGCGCCACGATCAGGAACAGTAGGAAAACGCCCGCCACGCAGGTCGATAGCCGCGTGCGGCCGCCGGCGCGCACGTTGATGACCGATTGGCCGATCATGGCGCAGCCGCCCATGCCGCCCAGAAATCCCGTGACGATGTTGGCAATGCCCTGGCCCTTGCACTCGCGGCGCTTGTCGCT
>CBHWAL010000458.1:0-4006 GCA_966111495.1 uncultured Achromobacter sp.
GAAGCCGGCGTGGCGGGTTTTGATGTCAGCAGCTGGCAGGCCATCTACGCCCCGGCAAATACGCCTGCGGCCGTGGTCGAAAAGCTGAACAAGACGATCGCCGACATCGTGGCCAAGCCTGAGGTCGCCGCCAAGATGCAGGGCCTGGGCCTGGCCTACACGCCGAACACGCCCGCGGAGTTCACGGCATTCCAGACGGCCGAGCAGGCCAAGTGGGCCAAGATCATTGCCGATGGAAAGCTGAAGGCGCAGTGATTGCGAAGTTGGGTATGAAAGCCTGGCGCGGGGAGTCGATCCTCGCGCCAGGTTTTTTTATTGGGCTGCACTTTTGATGCGGCGAATCGGGGCGGGGCTTGCATTGGCTGTCTCAGTAGGTGTCTGACACCCGTTGAGATGCTGCTGCGATCTGCCGATCATCTCCCCAGGGTGTCAGACACCCTTAGGCACGCCGTTGCATTTTGGAGACGGGTGTCTGACACCGCGCTTGAAATGGCGTAGGCCCCGGGGCGCGTGGTGCGGCGCCGGGGCCTACGATTGGTCCGGTGCAACGCCTGAAAATCAGGCGTCAACCCATCACGCGTTGGCCAGCTTGCCGTCGACCATGCGCGTCAGGCCCAGCGGGTTGGCGCGCTTGATGCCGTCGGGCAGCAGAGCGTCGGGCAGGTCCTGGTAGCAGACCGGGCGCAGGAAGCGGCGGATTGCCGTGGCGCCCACCGACGTCGAGGCCGGATTCGATGTGGCCGGGAACGGGCCGCCGTGGACCATGGCGTGGCTCACTTCCACGCCGGTCGGGTAACCATTGGCCAGGATGCGGCCGGCCTTGCGTTCCAGCACCGGCAGCAGTGCGCGGGCGTCATCCACGTCGGCGTCGTCCACGAACAGCGTCGCGGTCAGTTGGCCTTCCAGGTGCTCGGCCACGGCGCGGACCTGCGCGGCGTCCTTGCATGCGACAACCAGCGAGGCCGGGCCGAACACTTCGGCTTCCAGCTCGTGCGAAGCCAGGAACTGGTCTGCGCTGGCGCCAAACACCACGGCGCCGGCGGCGTTGCATGCCGGGTTCGAGGGTTCACCACGGCCGACCGTCGACACGCTGGCGTGACGGGCCAAGGCGTCCGCGCCTTGCTCGTAGGCCGAGAAGATGCCCGGTGTCAGCATGGTGGCGGCGCCCTTTGCCTTGACGGCCTCGGCGGCAGCCTGGCGGAAGCGGTCCAGTGCCGGACCTTCGATGCCGATCACCAGGCCGGGGTTCGTGCAGAACTGGCCCACGCCCATCGACAGCGAATCCACGAAGCCCTTGGCGATGGTCTCGGCGCGCGCTTCTAGCGCGGCCGGCAGCAGGAAGACGGGGTTGATGCTGGACATTTCCGCGTACACGGGAATCGGCACCGGGCGGGCGTTGGCGGCGGCGACCAGCGCCAGACCGCCACGGCGCGAGCCGGTGAAGCCGATGGCCGTGATGGCGGGATGCGTCGCCAGCGCGGTGCCGATTTCGTTGCCGGCGCCGAACAGCAGCGAGAACGTACCTTCGGGCAGGCCGTGCTTGGCGACGGCTTGCTGGATGGCGCGCCCGACCAGCTCGGACGTGCCGGGGTGGGCGTTGTGCGCCTTGACGATCACCGGGCAACCGGCGGCCAGCGCCGACGCGGTGTCACCGCCCGCAACCGAGAAGGCGAGCGGGAAGTTGCTGGCGCCGAACACCACCACGGGGCCCAGGGGAACGTTGGCCAGGCGCAGGTCGGCGCGCGGCAGCGGCTGGCGGTCGGGTTGGGCCGGATCGATGGTGGCGTCCAGGAAGTATCCGTCGCGCACGACGCGGGCGAACAGGCGCAGTTGGCCGACCGTGCGGCCGCGCTCGCCTTGCAGGCGGGCGACGGGCAGGCCGGTTTCCTGGTGCGCGCGCTCGATCAGCGCATCGCCAATGGCCACGATGTTTTCTGCGATGCTTTCCAGGAATTGCGCGCGCGTCTCCAGCGGCAGGGCGCGGTATGCGTCGAAGGCGGTGCGGGCCAACTCGGCCGCGCGTGACACGTCGTCAGCGGAGCCGGCGGGGTAGGCGGGTTCCAGGCGTTCGCCGGTGGCGGGGTTGATGGCGTGCTGGGCAGCGCCCGCGCCCAGGACGGCGGTCGAGCCGATCAACATCTGGCCGGTCAAGTTCATGGTCATCTCCAAAAATAGGCGCCGATCCACGGGATGGGCGTTGTCGCCCCCGACGGGTCCGGGGAAAAAAATGCCCCCGGACCGGGGGCAGATAGAAGGGGTCAGGGCAAGCCGATTATTCGGCGCCGGACTTCTTGATCAGGGCTTGCAGCATTTCGAGCTCTTCGCCGGTCAGGTCGGTCAGCGGCGCGCGCACCGGGCCCGCGTCGTGGCCGACCAGCTTGGCGCCGGCCTTGACGATGCTGACGGCGTAGCCGGCCTTGCGGTTGCGGATTTCCAGGTAGGGCAGGAAGAAATCGTCCAGCAGGCGGTTGGTGGTGTCGCTGTCGCCGGCGGCAATCGCGTGATAGAACTCCATGGCCATCTTGGGCACGAAGTTGAAGACGGCCGACGAGTACACCGGCACGCCCAGCGCGCGGTAGGCGGCTGCATAGACTTCGGCGGTGGGCAGGCCGCCCAGGTACGAGAAGCGGTCGCCCATCTTGCGGCGGATGCGGACCATCGACTCGATGTCGCCGATGCCGTCCTTGAAACCCACCAGGTTCGGGCAGCGGTCGGCCAAGCGGGCCAGGCTGTCGGCCGACAGGCGCGATTGGGCGCGGTTGTAGACGATGACGCCGATGTTCACCGACTTGCAGACCTGCTCGACGTGGGCGGCGATGCCGTCCTGCGAGGCTTCGGTCAGGTAGTGGGGCAGCAGCAGGATGCCCTTGGCGCCTTGGCGCTCGGCTTCTTGCGCATAAGCGATGGCGGTGCGGGTGGGGCCGCCGGCGCCGGCCAGGATCGGCACCTTGCCCTTGCAGGTCTGCACGGCGGTGCGGATGACGTCCGAATATTCATCGGGGGCCAGCGAGAAGAACTCACCGGTGCCGCCGGCGGCGAACAGGGCGGTGGCGCCGTAGGGAGCCAGCCATTCCAGACGAGCCGCATAGCTCTTGGCGTTGAAATCGCCGTTCTGGTCGAAGTCGGTCACGGGGAAGGAGAGCAATCCTTCCGAGACGATGGCTTTGAGTTCCTGGGGAGTCGTCATGGCTGTCTTCCAAATATGAGGAATGGGTATTGAAAAGGCGGTATGCCGTGGCCGCGGCGTTATACGATCCGCGATGTCAGTCATCGTACAACATATAAGTTGACCTTACAACGGCTGCCTCGGAGAAATGTTGTCGTACAACAAGCGGCATGTGTCTTTTGAATCTAGGAATTTCCCTATGTTGAATGGAGTGCCGGGCCGCGCTATTCTCAGCGCTCATTGTCGTACGACAACGTACAAGAAACACGACAATTCCAAATCTTTAGGAGACAAGTTTGAAGGCATTTCCTCTGTTGAGCCGCCTGTCGGCCGTCCTGGCCGTCGCCACCGCGTTTGCCGCCCCCGTCCACGCCGCTGACTGGCCGTCTGGCAAAGCCATCACGCTGGTGGTTCCGTTTGCGGCGGGCGGCACGTCCGACATCCTGGGCCGTCTGATTGCGCAAGAATTGGGCACCACGCTCAAGCAGACTGTCGTCGTTGAAAACAAGGGCGGCGCCGGTGGCGTGCTGGGCGCGGACGCCGTGGCGCGCGCCAAGCCGGACGGCTACACGTTGCTGCTGGGCACGATCGCCACGCACGCGATCAATCCGTCGCTGCTGCCCAGCATCAACTACAACGCCGCCAAGGACTTCTCGCCCGTGATTCTGCTGGGCAGCATTTCCAATGTGCTGCTGGTGGGCGCAAACCAGCCCTACAAGACCGTGCAGGACGTCGTCGAGGCCGCCAAAACCAATCCCGACACCATCGCGTTCGGTTCGGCCGGGCAAGGCACGTCGCAGCATCTGTCGGGCGAAGTGTTCAAGCAGCTGACGGGAGCGC
>CBHWAL010000459.1:0-4003 GCA_966111495.1 uncultured Achromobacter sp.
CAGATGAACCCCAGATTGACCGGCCTGCGCTGCATCCGCTGCGCAACCCTGTGGCCCGCCGGCGACTATCCCGAAGGCTGCCCCGCATGCCTGGCGGCCGGCCACCCCGCCACCCTGGAGTGCCAATACGACGCAAGCGTTGAAGCAACCGCGCGGGACGACGCCATGCCCCTGCCGGTGCTTTCGGCCGTGACGTTGGGCGAAGGCGGCACCCCTTGCCTTTCCGCGCCGAAGCTGGCGCGGGAAGAAGGCGTGGGCGGGCTGTGGCTCAAGTGCGAAAGCGCCAATCCCACCGGCAGCCACAAGGACCGCATGTCGGCGCAACTGGTCTCGCGCGCCCGGCTGGCCGGCGCCACGCGCGTCGCGGCGGCCTCCAGCGGCAACGCGGGCGTGTCGCTGGCGGCCTACTGCGCAGCCGCCGGCTTGCAGGCCGACATCGCCATCACCCGCAATTGCCCGCCACTGCAGCGCGAGGCCATGGAGCGCTTTGGTGCGCGCCTGCGCGCCTTCGAGGACAGCCTTGGCCGCTGGCCTTACGTGGCCGATCTGTGCCGCAACCGTGGCGCGTTCGCAGGCACCAATTATCTGAATCCGCCGGTGGGCACGCATCCGTACGGCGTAGAGGGGTACAAGCCGATCGCCCAGGAAATCCTGGACGACTGCGGCCTGCCCACGGACATCATCGTCCCGACGGCGCGCGGCGATCTGCTGTGGGGTATCTTTTTGGGCTGGCAGCATCTACTTCAGACCGGGCGCATCGCTCGCCTGCCCCGGCTGCACGCGGTAGAACCCTACGCCCGCCTGTCGCGCGCACTGGAAACCGGCGATGCCCGCGGCCAATGGGAAAGCGCGACCCAGCAGTATTCCATTGCGGGCGGCACGTGCACGCTGCAAGCACTGGAAGCGCTGTCGCGGTCGGGAGGCATGCCAGTGGAGACATCCGACACGCAAGCGGCAGAGGCGCGGCAACGGCTGGAGCGCATGGGCCTGGGCGCGGAACTGTCGTCGGCCGCCGCGCTGGCGGCCATCGCGCGGCTCCGGCGGGCCGGTAAACTGGATGCGGAGTCGAACGTGGTGCTGATGCTGACGTCGGACGGTCGCCGGGGCTGATTCCCGGGTTAGACGCCGAACCGTTCGACCAGCGGCGCCAGGGCGCCGCGCAGACACGTCGCCCAGAACTTGCCGGCTTCGGACAACGGCCGGCTGCCGTGCACGATCATGTGGCATTCGAAATGCACGGACGCCTCTAGCGGCCGGAAGCTCAGACCGGTGGCCTCCATGCCCAGCGCCGTCGCCGGGTTGGCGATGCCAACCCCGTGCCCGGCCAGGGCAAGCTGACACACGGTGCTGGAGTACGGCGTCTCGATCGCCACGTGCAGGCTTAGACCGGCCTGGCGCAAGAGCGCATCCAGCCGCTTGCGCGAACCGTCCTCGGCGTTCAGCGCAATCACATCGACCTCGGCCAGCTGCAAAAAATTCACCGATTCCAGACGGGCAAGCGCATGTCCGGGGGGAAACACCGCCACCGCGCGCAGGCTGGCCAGCCGATGTCCGCGCAGCCCCTCGAGTTCGGATTCATCGGCCACCGCCGCCAGGTCCAGTTCCCCCGACACCACCATGTCGCGCAGGGTATTGGAATCGCGGATCTGCAAGTACAGCGGCGTATCCGGATAACGCACGCGAAAGCGCGATATCGCATCGCTGACGATCGCGCCGCTGTAGGCGTGGATGCAGCCGATGCGCAGCCGCGGCTGCGCCGCACCGCGGATCGCCCGGATCTTGCGTCCCAGGCTTTCCAGGCCAACGTTCAAGCGGCGGATCTCTTCATACAGCAGCGTGGCCTCGGGCGTGCGCTGCATGCGCTGGCGCACGCGCTCAAACAGACGCAGCTCGATGCTGGCTTCCAGCGCGGCCAGCGTTGCGCTGACGGTGGCGGGCGACACGTCCAGGCGCCGTGCGGCGGCGGTGACGCTTTCCGTCTCGTAGACGGTACGGAAGGTTTCGACCTGTTTGAGCGTGAACGTCATGAGGCCGGCGCCGCAATCAGATGCGTTGCAGGTCCAGCAGCACGCGCCGCGTGGACAGGGGACGGCCCGCCAGAATCTCGGCCAGGCGAGCGCGCAGGTCGGTGCGCAGCGCCGGCTCGATGGTGGGGTCGTCGAAATCGGGCGGCGCCTCGTCGACACCGTAGCCGGTCTCGCGCAGCAAGGTCCATTCGAAGCGGCGCAGCGCCCCGGCCGCGCGGGTGCCGGCAGACAGTTGCTGCAAGGCCATGTCGTACGCGTCGAACAACAGCGGATGCGCGTCCTCACGCGGCAACAGGCGCAGCAGCAGTTCGTTCATGTACCACGCGGACATCAGCGCGGCGCCGGCCAGCGGACGGATACCGGCAATTTCGGCGCGCGTCAGCGTCTTGACCTCGCCGTTGCCGGTCCACGACAGGAGCAGCGGCTGGAAGGCCGACAACACGGGGCGCAAAACGGAATAAGGGCGCTTGGCGCCCTTGGCAACCATGGCCACGCAGCCATGATCGCGAGAAAAAGTTTGGACAATCAGGGAAGTTTCACGCCACGCCGTGGCGTGGAGCATGAATCCTGGTCGATCCTGGACGCGTGGCGCCCGTCTACTCATAACCCAGATCGCGCAGCGCACCCTCGCGGTCGGACCAGCCCTTGCGCACCTTGATGTAGACCTCGAGATGCACGGGTTTGTCCAGCAGCTTGGCAATGTCCTGCCGCGCCTCCGTGGCGATCCGCTTCATGTGCATGCCGCCCGTGCCCAGCAGGATGGGCTTGTGGCTGTCGCGTTCAACGACGACACAGGCGTTGATGGTGGCGCCCTTGGCGGTCTCTTCCCATTGCTCGATGACGACCGTGCAGCCGTAGGGCAGTTCGTCGCCCACCAGACGGAAGATCTTCTCGCGCACGAGTTCGGCGGCGATGAAGCGCATGGGACGGTCGGTCAGCGTGTCTTCCTCGAACATCGGCTCGCCTTCCGGCAGGCGCGATGCGATTTCCTCGAGCAACTGGTCCAGTTGCTGATTCTTGGTGGCGCTGACCGGCACCACGGCGCCGAACGGATGCAGCGCCATGATCTTGGACACGAACGCGAACAGATCGTCGCGGTTCTTCAGCGCGTCGATCTTGGAGACGACCAGAATCGTGCGCTCGGGGTTGGGCAACAGCGGCAGCAGCTTGGCGTCGCCCTCGGACCACTTGCCGGCTTCAACCACATGCACCACCACGTCCACGTCGGCCAGGGCCTGCGTGACGACGCGATTCATCATGCGGTTCATCGCGCCGCCGTGGCGCGTCTGGAAACCTGGGGTGTCGACAAACACGAACTGCTCGTGCTCGCGCGTCAGCACACCGTGGATGCGGTGGCGCGTGGTCTGCGCCTTGCGCGACACGATGGAAATCTTGGAACCGATCAGGGCGTTCGTCAGCGTGGATTTGCCCACATTGGGGCGGCCAACGATGGCAACGAAGCCGGTACGAAAAGGGGTATCGCTCATTTAGTCTCTTGAGCCACTGCCACGGGCAGCGACAATTGCGCGGTTTTGCGCGCCTTGCCCGACTTGCGGGCAGCCTTGGGGGCCGGGCTGACGGCCAGCGCGGCCTCGAGTGCCAGCTTGGCGGCCGACTGCTCGGCGGCGCGGCGGCTGGCGCCGGGCGCCATTACCTTGATATCGAGCGCCGGAATGGCGCACTCGACTTCGAATTGCTGGCTGTGGGCCGCGCCGTGCGTGGCCACCACCGTATACAACGGCAGGGCCAGCTTGCGGCCCTGCAGGAATTCCTGCAGCAAGGTCTTGGCGTCCTTGCCTAGCGTCTTGGGATCCACGGACGCCAGCACCGGTTGGTACTGGCGCACGATCACGCGGCGCGCCGCCTCGAAACCCGCGTCCAGAAAGACGGCGCCAAAAATGGCTTCGACCGTGTCCGCCAGAATGGACGGCCGGCGGAACCCGCCGCTCTTGAGCTCGCCCTCGCCCAGGCGCAGG
>CBHWAL010000460.1:0-3988 GCA_966111495.1 uncultured Achromobacter sp.
GCCGCGCGGGAAAAGCTCTCCGCGCGCCGCAACAGGCCGCCGAGCAAACGGAAGTGTTCGGTTTGAGTCATGGATGAAACCTCGGGTGGCACGACCTGCCATCGCGTGCGGGCGCCGCGGACCTCATGCCAAGGTCACGGGCTACCGCGCGCCATCACCGGCCGGAATCTGCACCGGCCCGCGGGCCGGAATCTGCACCGGCCCGCGGGCCGGCGCATCCTGGCATTTACTTGCTGGCGGTCAGGTTCAGCGTCTTGCCGACGGTGGCGTTCCAGTCCTTCACGCACTGCGCCGAGCAGCGGGCGGCCCATTTGGGCAGAACAGCCTCTTGCGCCACCTTCTTGAGCAGCGCCTGATCGGCCTCGGAGGGCTGCACCAGCACCATCTTGCCCTTGACCGGGAACGGGCACGCGGCCGCGCCGGTGTTGCAGTCATAGCCTTCCTGCGTCTGGCGCGCGGCGGCATCCCAGATGTTGTCGACCAGCGTCTTGACGTTGTCCTGCAGGAACGTGCGCACCTTCGGATCCAGCTTGTCCCAGGCCTTCTGGTTGACGGCATGGATCTGCTGGTTCCAGTTGATCGGCAGCGCGACCAGGTGCGTGGACACCTCGTACCACTTGGCGGAATAGCCCGACAGCGAACCCGTGATGGCGCAATCGACGACCTTGTTCTGCAGTGCGGGGACGACTTCGCCGAAGGCCATCGTCACGCTCGAACCGCCCAGCGCCTCGACGAACTCGGCCGTGGTGCGGCTGCTGGTGCGGACCTTCTTGCCCTTGATGTCGGCCAGGCCCTTGATCTCGGCGTTGCAGAACAGCACCTGCGCCGGATAGGTGGAAATGCCCAGCAGCTTGACGTTGTTGCCTTCGCCGTAAAGCTTGGCATAGACGGGTTCGAAGGCTTCGGTCACGGCGCGCGCGGTCTTGACGTCGGGCGCGAGGCCGGCCAGGTCGATGGCCTCATTGATCGGATTGTCGCTGGCAAAGTACGACAGCGTGGCGGTGCCGAATTCGATCACGCCTTGCGACATCAGGCGCAGGAGCTCGGGCCCCTTCAAGCCCATTTCATTGAAGCCCTTTATCTCCGCCGTGACCTGCCCTTTGGACTGCTCGGGTATGGTCTTGGTCCAGAACGGCTTTTCGTAGTCGTTATAGGCGGTCAGGTTCGACAGGCCGCCCACGATCTTCAAGTGGGTCTTGGGTAGGTCCTGGGCGTGGACGGCGCCGGCCAGAAGGCTGGCGGCGATGGCGGCGAAAGCAAGGGACTTCTTCATGGAAAAACTCCTGGCTGCGGGATCGTGTGTCGCGCGCGGGATCCCGTTGTCCTGGTCGCGCGCCGGTAGGAATCGGTGGTCACGGATGTGTATCCAGCCGCTACTCCGTTATGAGCGCCATTGCATCGTCAGGGGCGGCGACCGTCCAATCGTATGTTCCGATGTGGGGGTATAAATTTTTCTTGGGTCTCGCGGCCCGCCGCAGCGCAATTTCGCGCAAACGACGCATCGGCGCGGCTTTGCGGCCAGATGCCACGCGCGAATGCTGGCTTCACGGGCACGTGGAAAGGCCGCCGGCGGCGCCACCGGGTCGGGAAAACACCTACGGGAGTTTTTGCCGTTCAGGTCTGCGCGGCGACCTTCTGCGCCAGCTGCGCAATGATGCGCACGGCATGGCTGTCGGGGCCCTGGACCCAGGTTGCGGTAAAGCTCAGTTCCGGCAGCGGGTCGGCCTGCACCTGCAGGATACGCAGCTCGCCACGCGCCAGTTCCTTGCCCAGGAACACGGGCGCGATGACGCTGGTGCCGATGGCATCCTGCGTCATGCGCACCACCATCGACATCGAGGCGCTGCCATACATGCGCGGGGACGTAACGCCCGCCCGGGTCAGCATGTCGCGCACGATGCGGTAAGGCGAACTGTTGGACGGATAGGTGATGATCGGCAGCTTGCCAATCGTCGCAAGCGTCAGAGGTTCAGGCCCCAGATCCAGCAGCGGGCTGGCGACCCACGCCAGCGGCTAGGTGCACAACGGCAGGTTCTCAACCCGCGCCTCCAGCACCGGGCCCATCAGGAAGGCCAGATCGATCTGGCGCGACATCAAATGCGAGCGCAGCACGTGCGTCGTGTCCACTTCGATTTCCAGCACCAGCGCGGGATACGTCGTGTGGATCAGTTCGATGAGCGCGGGCAGCCAGGTCTGCACGATGGTCTCGGCCACGCCGATGCGCACGGTGCCGGACATGACGTTCTGCTCGCGCGCGGCTTCGAACATGTCGCGCCGCACCTGCAGCATGCGTTCCGCGTGCGACAGCAGTTCGTGGCCCTTGGCGGTCAGCTTGACGCCGCGCGCATCGCGCTCGAACAGCTTGACCCCCAGGTCGGCCTCCAGCGAAGCGATGCGCTGCGAGACGGCAGGCTGCGTGGTGTTGAGTTTGTCGGACGCGGCGCGGAAGCTGCCCAGCGTGGCGACCCAGAAAAATGTTTCGACGTTGCGTAGTTCTATCATTGGCCTTTTCCCCCGGCGCGATGAGCGTATCATGTCAGCCGCCCATCGCCCCAAAGGCGCCACGCCCTGTGCACGCTGAAAGGAGTACCGTCCATGTCCCCGGCCGATAACGGTCGCCCGCGCCCCGGCGCGTCCGCCGCACGCGGCCCGATGATCGGCGTGCTGCTGCTGGTGCTGTCGATGTGGACCCTTTCGTGCCTGGACGCGAGCGGCAAGTGGGTCATGGACGCTGGCGTGCCCTTGCTCGTGCTGTCGTGGTTCCGTTACGCCATCCATCTGGTTCTCGTGCTGGCGCTCGTGCTGCCCGCTCGCGGCATGCGCGTGTTGCGCAGCACCAAGCCGCGCGAGCAACTCATCCGCGGCGGCTCGATGTTCCTGGCCACGCTCATGTTCTTCACGACACTGAGCTACATCCCCCAGGCCGAGGCCACGTCCATCAATTTCCTGGCGCCGCTGCTCGTGCTGTCGCTGGCGCCGTGGATCCTCAACGAACCCGCGCGCATGTCGCGCTTCGTCGCGGCGGGCATCGCTTTCGTTGGCGTGCTGATCGTCATCCGCCCTGGCGGCGGCCTGCATCCGGTCGGCACGATCTTCGGCCTGCTGACGGCCTGTTGCTTCGCCGCGCAATTCATCGCCACGCGCCGCGTCGCCGGCGACGATCCGTTCACCTCGCTGATCTGGAGCGGCGCAGTGGGCACGGCCTGCCTGACCCTTGCCCTGCCCTTCATCCTGCCGCCCGCCCTGCCTTTCCTGCAGGCCTTGTCGGCGTTCGACTGGGCTGTGCTGATCTCGACCGGCATCACGGGCTGCGTGGGCCACCTGTTCCAGATCGCCGCCTACCGCCGCGCGCCGGCGTCCACGCTGGCGCCGTTCATCTACCTGCAGATCATCAGCGCCACGTCGGTGGGCTGGCTGGTGTGGGGCCATTTCCCCGACCCGCTCACCTGGCTGGGCATCGCCATCATCTGCGCCAGCGGCGTGGGGATCGGCATGATCGAATGGCGGCGCGGCCGCGCGCAAAGCGCCGCCGCCGCGCGGACTGCCACCGGCACATCGGCCGGGCGCTGAACGGCGGCAGGACCCGCGGTTGCGGGTCGGCCGCCTCCCGTACAATGCGCTTCGCCTGATGCCCAATCCCGCATCCGTCCCTGGCGTATTCCCAACAAGAGGCTCCCATGATCATCAAGCCCCGCGTGCGCGGTTTCATCTGCGTCACCACCCATCCTGCCGGCTGCGAAGCCAACGTGAAGCAACAGATCGACTACGTGAAGGCGCAAGGACCGGTGCCCGGGGGCCCCAAGCGTGTGCTGATCCTGGGTGCGTCCACGGGATATGGCCTGGCCGCGCGCATCAGCGCGGCCTTTGCCTGTGGCGCGCAGACGCTGGGCGTCTTCTTTGAACGGCCGGGCGACGCCGGCAAGGCGGGGACGCCGGGCTGGTACAACAGCGCCGCGTTCCACAAGTTCGCCGAGGCCGAAGGCCTGTA
>CBHWAL010000461.1:0-3967 GCA_966111495.1 uncultured Achromobacter sp.
GTGGCCGCCGGCCGCACGCGATGACGGCTTAAGGTATTCATATGCGGCTGCGCTCCTTCGAGGAGTTGCGCTCAGCCCTTTGCCGCAGCGTAGCGGCGCGAGACCTCGGGCCTGTTCACCACGTTGTAGAAAGCGCCGATGTATTCCGGCCGGCGGTTCTGGTACTTCAGATAATAAGCGTGTTCCCAGACATCCAGGCCCAGGATCGGCGTGTTGCCTTCCATCAGGGGGCTGTCCTGGTTGGCGCTGCTCTCGACCACCAGCTTGCCGGCCGGCGTCACGCTCAGCCAAGCCCAGCCGCTGCCGAAGCGGGTCAGCGCCGCCTTGGTGAAGGCTTCCTTGAAGGCGGGCAGCCCGCCCAGGTCGGCATCGACCGCCGCGGCCAGCGCGCCATCCGGCTCACCGCCGCCCTGCGGCGACATGACGGACCAGAACAGGCTGTGATTGGCATGGCCGCCACCGTGGTTGCGCACGGCGCCGCGCACCGCTTCAGGCAGGTCCTTGATGCGCGCGACGAGGGCTTCGACGGACTCGTCCGTGGCAATGCCGGCGCCTTCAAGCGCGGTGTTCAAGCCGTTGACGTAGGTCTGGTGATGCTTCGTGTAGTGGATCTCCATCGTCATCGCGTCGATGTGAGGTTCCAGCGCGTCATAAGCGTACGGCAGGGGCGGAAGGGTGTAGGCCATGCGAGTCTCCGGCTGATCCGTCCCTGACGGGACAGGCTTGATAAAGATCAAAACATAAATGATATGTATTTTTATTTGATATCACAATGCCGAAATGGCTGAAATGTGCCCAGGCGGGCGACTTCAGGACGATGCTGATTTGCGGAAGAAAACGGCCAGCGGACTACAGCGCCTGCCCGCAGGCCACGCCCGACGCCCACGCCCACTGGAAGTTGTATCCGCCCAGCCACCCCGTGACGTCTACGGCCTCGCCGATGAAGTACAGGCCTGGCGCGGCCTTGGCCTGCATGGACTTCTGGTCCAGACCGCGCGTATCCACGCCGCCGCGCATGACTTCGGCCTTTTTGTAGCCCGCCGTGCCGCTGGGCACGAGCGTCCACTGATGGATGTCCTGCGCCAGCTCGCGCAGCGTCTTGTCCGGCGCATCGGCCAGGCGCAGGGCGGCCAGGCCCGGCTTGCCGCCCTGCTCGGCCAGATGCAGCCAGCGATCGGCCAGCCGTTTGGGCCATAGACCGCCCAGCACCGTGTGAAGCTGCTGGCGGTTGCCGGACTTGGACGCCAGCAATTCCTGCGCCAGGTCGCGACCCGGCGCCAGGTCGATCACGATGGGCTCGCCCGGCTTCCAGTAGCTGGATATCTGCAGGATCGCCGGCCCCGACAGCCCCCGGTGCGTGAACAGCAGGTCTTCCAGGAATTCGCCCCGCGCCTTGCCCTGCCCCGTCTGCAGATTCACTTCCAGCGCCACGCCCGACAGCTCGGACAACGGCTGCCACTGCGTCGGGTCGAAGGTCAGCGGCACGAGCGCGGGGCGCGGCTCGACGACCTTCAAGCCGAACTGGCGGGCGATCTTCAGGCCGAAGTCGGTGGCGCCCAGTTGCGGAATCGCCATGCCGCCGGTCGCGATGACCAGCTTGGCGGCCCGGATGACACCCTGGCTGGTGCGCAGCTCGAAACCTTCGGCCCCATGCGCGACCTCGGCCACCGAACAACCCATGCGCCATTGCACATTGCCCGCGTCGCACTCGGCGCGGAGCATGTCGATGATGTTTTCGCTGGAGTCGTCGCAGAACAGCTGGCCACGATGCTTCTCGTGCCAGGCGATGCGGTGGCGCTTGATGAGCGCCAGGAAGTCCTGCGGCGTGTAGGCCGACAGCGCCGACCGGCAGAAATGGGGATTGTCGGACAGAAAATTGGCGGGCCCGGCCCCGATGTTCGTGAAGTTGCAGCGCCCGCCGCCCGAGATGCGGATCTTCTCGGCCAGGCGCTGCGCGTGGTCGACCAGCACCACGCGCAGGCCGCGCTGACCCGCGACCGCCGCGCACATCATTCCCGCGGCGCCCGCGCCAAGCACTGCAACATCGAACATCAAGATTTCCGGCCCGCCCGTGCTTACTCTTCGATCAGGCAATCAACGTAGTAACGCTTTTCGCCGTCCGGACCCACTTCGTCGGCCAGGCCGTGGATGTAGGTTTCAAAGCCCGGGAAGCGTTCGTTGAACTCGCGCGCGAACTGCAGGTACTGCACGATGGTGCGGTTGAAGCGTTCGCCCGGGATCAGCAGCGGAATGCCCGGGGGATACGGCGTCAGCAGCACGCCCGTGACGCGGCCTTCCAGCTTGTCGATGTCGACGCGCTCGACTTCGCGGTGCGCCATGCGGGCAAAGGCGTCCGACGGCTTCAGCGCGGGCACCATGTCGCTCAGGTACATCTCGGTCGTCAGGCGGGCGACGTCGCGCTCGCGGTAGGCCTCGTGGATCTGCTGGCAGAGGTCGCGCAGGCCCATGCGCTCGTAGCGGCGATGGTCGCGGCAGAATTCCGGCAGGATGCGCCACAGCGGCTGGTTGCGGTCGTAGTCGTCCTTGAACTGCTGCAGGGCGGTCAAGAGCGTGTTCCAGCGGCCCTTGGTGATGCCGATGGTGAACAGGATGAAGAACGAGTACAGACCGGTCTTCTCGACCACCACGCCGTGCTCGGTCAGGTATTTGGAGACCAGCGCGGCGGGAATGCCGGTTTCGCCGAAGCTGCCCGACATGTCCAGCCCCGGCGTGATGACCGTGGCCTTGATGGGGTCCAGCATGTTGAAGCCTTCGGCCATTTCGCCGAAGCCGTGCCAGTGGTCGTTGGCCTCGAGGATCCATTCGTCGCGATTGCCGATGCCTTCGGACACCAGGCGGTTCGGGCCCCAGACCTTGAACCACCAGTCGTTCGTGCCGAACTCGGATTCCACCTTGCGCATGGCGCGGCGGAAGTCCAGGGCTTCGCGGATGCTTTCCTCGACCAGCGCGGTGCCGCCCGGGGGCTCCATCATGGCCGCGGCCACGTCGCAGGACGCGATGATCGCGTACTGCGGCGACGTGGACGTGTGCATCAGATACGCCTCGTTGAAGACGTTGCGGTCCAGTTTGCGGGTCTCGGACTCTTGCACGATGATCTGCGAGGCCTGCGAAATGCCGGCCAGCAGCTTGTGCGTGGAGTGCGTGGCAAACACCATGGCGTCCTGGCTGCGCGGGCGGTCCTGGCCGATGGCGTGCATGTCCTCGTAGAACTCGTGGAACGAGGCGTGCGGCAGCCAGGCTTCGTCAAAGTGCAGCGTGTCGACATAGCTGCCGAGCTGCTGCTTGATCATTTCGACGTTGTAGATGACGCCGTCGTACGTGCTCTGCGTCAGCGTCAGGATGCGCGGATTCTTGTTCACCGCTTCGCGCGCGAAGGGGTTGGCTTCGATCTTCTTGCGGATGTTGTCCGGATGGAACTCTTCCAGCGGGATCGGGCCGATGATGCCCAGGTGGTTGCGCGTGGGGCGCAGGAACACGGGAATGGCGCCCGTCATCGTGATGGCGTGCAGGATCGACTTGTGACAGTTGCGGTCCACCACCACGACGTCGCCCGCGGCGACGTTGGCATGCCACACGACCTTGTTCGAGGTCGACGTGCCGTTGGTCACAAAGAAGCAATGGTCCGCGTGGAAGATGCGCGCGGCGTTCAGTTCGGATTCGGCGACCGGGCCGGTGTGGTCCAGCAGCTGGCCCAGTTCGTCCACGGCGTTGCAGACGTCGGCGCGCAGCATGTTTTCGCCGAAGAATTGGTGGAACATCCGGCCAACCGGGCTCTTCAGGAACGCCACGCCGCCCGAGTGCCCCGGGCAGTGCCACGAATACGAACCATCCTGCGCGTACTTCACCAGCTCGCGGAAGAACGGCGGCGGCAGGCTGTCGACGTAGCTGCGGGCCTCGCGGATGATGTGGCGCGCCACGAACTCCGGCGTGTCCTCGAACATGTGGA
>CBHWAL010000462.1:0-3960 GCA_966111495.1 uncultured Achromobacter sp.
GCCTTGCGGGCCGCCTCGTTCAGCGCCGGGAAGGTCTTGTAGGGTCTGGATTTGCCGGCCTCGATGACCAGGGTGGCTTCGCGCACGATGCCAATCGGCGCAAAGTCGTTGATCGGGTCGTAGGAAAGCTTGCTGTAGATGGAAGGCGCCACCGCCAGGTTGTCGACCTGCCCCATGACGATCTCATAGCCGTCCGGCTTGGCGCGCGCGGCCGCCCCGATGCCGATGGTGCCGCCGGCGCCCGGCCGGTTCTCGGCCACCACGTTCCATTTGGTCGTCTCGCCCAGCTTGGCGCTCACCGTGCGGGACAGGAAGTCCGTGCCGCCGCCCGGCGTGAACGGCACGATGATGCGGATGGGTTGATTCGGGTAGGACTCCTGGGCGTGGGCGCCTGCCGCGACGCCCAGCACGCAAGCTGAAAGCAGAAGGTTGCGTAGCATGTCATGTGTCTCCGTCGTTATTGCTTTATAGGCAGGCTGTGTCGCCTTGGTGGTCCTGCGGCGGCGTGTTCAAATGACGCCGCGTTCCTGCAAACTGCGGATATCCTCCTGCGCGAATCCGAACCGCAGCAGCACATCGCGGGTATCGGCGCCCAACGCGGGCGCGGCTTGCACGGGCCGGGCTTCGGCCTGCGCAAACTTGATCGGGAAACCCAGCATTCGCACATCGCCGTGGTCGCCATGCGAAACGTCGATGGCCATGCGCTGGTCCTGCACCTGAGGATCCTCGAACACTTCCTGCAGGTTCAGCACCTGGCCGCACGGCACGCCGAACCGGTTCAGGCGTTCGATCCAGTGGGCGCTCGTGTGCTCGCGCGTGCGCGTCTGGATGGCTTCGGTGATGGCGTCACGGTTGCGCATGCGATCGGCGTTCGTCCCAAAGCGGGGATCGGCGCGCAGTTCCGACAGCTCCAACGCGTCCAGCAGCTTGTGATAGACCACGTCGTTGCTAGGCGCGATCGCGACCTGCCCGTCGGCCGTCTCGAACAGCCCGTAGGGTGACGCGATGCCGTGATCGTTGCCCGTGCGCGCCGGCAGCCGGCCGTCGGCAAAATAGTTCGACGCCTGAAAACTCAATAGGCCGATCATGCTGCCCAAGAGGCTCACGCTGACGCTGTCCCCCTGGCCGGTGCGCTCGCGGCGCAGCAGTGCCGCCACGATGCCGAGCGCGCCATTCATGCCGGCCACCAGATCGCTGATGGGCGGGCCCGCGCGCATGGGCGGCTGACTTTCCGCGCCATTCAGGCTCATGAACCCGCTCATCGCCTGCGCGATGAAATCGAATGCGGGCCGGTCGCGATAAGGCCCCGTCGTGCCGAAGCCGTTGATGCTGCAATGAATGATGTCCGGTTTCAACGCCTTGAGCGCCTCGTCGCCCAGGCCCATCTTCTGCATGACGCCCGGCCGGTAGTTCTCGACGATGACATCGCATTCGGCGATCAGGCGCCGCAGCACGGCCTTGCCCTCCTCGCTGTAAAGGTCGAGCGTGACGGATCTCTTGTTACGGTTGTAGTTGGCGAAGTACCAGCTCAGGCCGTCGCGGATGACGCCCTGGGCGCGCACCGGGTCGCCTTCGCCCGGCGTCTCGATCTTGATGACCTCAGCGCCCATGTCGGCAAGCAGAGAGGTGCAGAACGGGCCCGAGATGATGCGGGTCAGGTCCAGAATGCGGAATCCGGATAAAGGCATGGGATCTTATGAATCAAGAGTTGCTGAAATCAGCCCACGGCGGCCAAGGCGCCGTCGTAGTCATGCAATGCCAATCGCGGCCCGGCCTTCATCACCTGTCCTGACAACGGACGCTTCATCACCTGCTCAAGATGCCGCGAAGCCTGGATCAGCGCCGTCAGGTCGATGCCCGTCTCGATGTCCATCTCGTGCAGCAGATTGACCGTATCCTCGGTGCAGACATTTCCCGTCGCTCCTGGCGCGAACGGGCAGCCGCCCAAGCCGCCCAGCGACGATTCAAAGGACGTGACGCCGGCATGCAGCCCCTCGACCACGTTCACCAGCCCGAGACCGCGCGTGTTGTGAAAGTGCAAGGAAAAATCCATGGCCGGAAACGCGGCGCGCAGCGCGTCGACCGTCTTGCGCACGAGCCGCGGCGTTGCCATCCCCGTCGTGTCGCCCAGCGTGACGGCGTCGAAATCCAGGCGGGCAAACTCGGCCACGATGGTCTTCAACGTGGCGCTATCGATATCGCCTTCAAACGGACAGCCAAAGGCGACTGCGATGGCGCCCTTGCGCCGCATGGGATGTTCCTGCAATAGCGCCGCCACCTCCTCGATGTCGCGCAGCGATTGCTCCACGGACCGGTTCAGATTTTTTCTGTTGTGGCTTTCGCTGGCCGACAGGAACACCACGACTTCATCGGCACGCGATGCCAGCGCGCGTTCAACGCCGCGCGGGTTCGGTGCCAGCGCGCTCAACACCACGCCAGGCCGCTTGTCCGCCAGCGCCAGCAACTCCGCGGCGTCTCGCATCTGCGGCACCGCCCGAGGCGACACGAACGAGGTCGCCTCGATGTGCCGCACGCCGGCGGCAATCAATTCATTCAGGATGGCAGCCTTGGTGTCGGTGGGCACAAACTCGGGCTCGCTTTGCAGTCCGTCCCGCAGTCCCACCTCCACGATCTGCACTCGGCTTGGAAGGCTCACGTCTCTCTCCTCGCGCCCGCACGGCGGGCGGTCCATGGGCTTGATGAGCCATCTTCCGAGGTCCTCAACCGTGGCACAAATCGCGATTCTTCAGCGGGGCATCGCCATTCGCGATGGCTGGGCGCGGCAGCACCGGACTTGGCCGACCGGATTTTGCTGCGCAACATACGCCGCCCAGTGCGAGCGTCCCGGCGTCAATGACCGGAGGCGGCGGCCTGTTGCAACAAGTGCTCCATCAACAGCCGGGCAGCGCCGGACAGGGGCTCATTGCTGCGCACGCACAACTTGAGCTGGCGGCGCGCCCACGCATCCGTCAAAGGGATAATCCTTAGATCGCCGCAATCGAACAGGGACAGCGCCTCCACGGGCACGATGCCGATGCCCAGCTCGCATCGCACCATCGACACCAGCGCGTCGTATGACGTGACCTGGAACCGCAGCCGCACCGTCCGATTGATGGCCGCCGCCTCGCGCGTGAACAGGTAGTTCGCCGCGCTGCCCCGATGCATGCCGACATGGTCGTATTCCAGCGTGTCGGCAAACGCCACGCGCTCGCGCGCGGCCAGCGGATGAGACCGGTTGGCCACCAGCGTCATCGCATCGCGCCGGTACGGAAAACTCTGCAGCCCGCTGTCGTCGTCAGTCTGGGTATAGATACCGATGTCGCTCATGTTCTGCTGCACCGCCCGCGTCACCGCTGAACTGACGTTCTCCTCCAGATCGATCTGCACCCCGGGGTGCTGATCCAGAAAGCACCGCAGATCCTGGGGTAGGAACTGCGTGATGGAAGACAGGTTGGCCGCGATGCGCACATGCCCGCGCACGCCCGACGAATAATCACGGATCTCGTCCGTGAGGCCGCGCGCCTGATGCAGCAGCGCCCGTGCATGCCGCGCCAACGCATGCCCAGCGCCCGTCGCCTCCACCCCTCGCGCATGCCGCGTGATCAGCGCCACATCCAGGATGCGTTCCAGCTCCGACAGCCGCTTGCTCAGCGCCGACGGCGCGATGTGCTCACGCGTGGCAGCCGCGGCAATGCTGCCCTCTTCGACCACGGCCACAAAGACCTGCAGGCTGTAGAGATCCAGGCGGGGTGCGGATGATCGGATCGGCGGGTCGAAAGTCATGGCACGAGCGTACCGTAACGATTCCCGGAAAAGCAAAAAGCCCCGATCGCTGAGAAATCGGGGCTTTTTGGGGGCAGGCCGGAGGGGCTTAGCCGGTATTCCTGGCGGACAGAGGGGGATTCGAACCCCCGATACGCTTTTGACGTATACACGCTTTCCAGGCGTGCGCCTTCAACC
>CBHWAL010000463.1:0-3957 GCA_966111495.1 uncultured Achromobacter sp.
TGCTACCTTTTTTGGGGGCGGGGGCCGTGGGGGGCGCTTTGTGGCGGGGGGGGCTACGGGTTCCGGACCCACGCGCCGCCCCGCGCCCCGGCCTGCGTGACAAACGTGCCCACCCGTGTCACCCGCCCTGCCCGCGCATTAGGCTACAGTGCAGGGTCGCCCTCAAGGCCCGCGGCATCATCGCCGCGCATCAACGAATCCAGGAGCAGTACCGCAGTGAACGACACTTCCACGCCGGACACCGACATTTCCGACGCGCCCAAGCAACAGGAAGCCAGACTCTGGCGCGACGACGGCTGGACCGCGCGCGTCATCAAGAACGAAGACGACGACGGCTGGGCCGTCGAAATGACCAAGGACGGAGAGGCCGAACCCGCCCTGGTGGGCCCCTGGACCATGGGCCGCGACAAGAAGAACCCGAAGCCGCTCGACTCGCCTGCCTTCATCACGCTGGTCAAGACCGCCAACGAGGTCCTGCGCCGCCACGAACAGCAACTGCACGCCACGCTGCACAAAAGCGTCAAGATCGACACCGACGAAGGCCGCCTGACCATCAAGCTGGACATCGTGCCCGACGAGGACGAGCCCTATGCCACGCTCAGCGCCTACGACGAATTCGGCGATCAGCTCGCGCAGATCCGCGTGCCGCCGACGTACAAGCTGAACGTGCAGCGGGCGTCGGAATGGGCGGCGGGCGGTTTCGCCAAGCAGCGCTGAACGAGAAAAATCTGGCCAACAAGACCTATGTGGCCGCGTGCCTGGGCGCCTGCTATTTCGGCGACGAACGCAACATCGCGTGACGGCGCGCGTCAACGGGTAGGCCGCGTGCGTGTCGCATTTGGGATAGCCAAGCTGTCGCATCCTGGTTTGGCCCTGGCGGCTGCGATCCATAGACTTTGGTTTGCCGACTGACGCGGCGAACCTGCATTCCGTTGCCATTACCACCGCCCGCGCCGTCACCGCGCGGACGTAGGCAACACCACGCCCAGCACGTTCACCCCGCGTCTACGGACCCGGCTTCACCAAGAAAGCCGTGAATCGATCAGATTGCAAGGAAGGGGAAACATGCAAACCACCGAGTACGAGCGCCTCGACGGCCTTGCTCTGGCCACATTGCTTGAACGCGGCGAAGTCACTTCCGCCGAACTCATGGATTGCGCCATCGAATTGGCCGTGCAGCGCAATCCCGTCCTGAAGGCCATCACCTATCCGCGCTACGAAGAGTCGCGCGGCATTGCCGCCGGATGGACACCGCGCGGGCCGTTTCGGGGCATTCCCTTCCTGCTGAAGGATTCCGGCTTCGCCCACAAACGATTTCCGTCAAGCATCGGCTCGGCTTTGTTCAACGATTCGACCTACACCTACGCCGCAACCGTCGCCGACCGTTTCGAGGCGGCCGGCCTGATCCCGTTCGCGCGCACCACGGTTCCCGAGCTGTGCATGGCGGGCACCACCGAGGCTGTGCGCAACGGCGGCGCCACGCCCAATCCCTGGGACCGGACCCGTTCGGCGGGCGGCTCCAGCGGCGGTGCCGCATCCGCCGTCGCCGCACGTATCGTGCCTGTGGCCCATGGCAGCGACGGCGGCGGCTCCATCCGGATTCCGGCCGCGTGCTGCGGCGTATTCGGATTGAAGCCCTCGCGCGGCCGCGTTCCGATGGGCCCGGCGAAAGGCGAAGGATGGGCGGGCATGGCGACGGACGGCGTATTGAGCATTTCCGTCCGCGATACGGCAGCGGCGCTGGACATGATTTCCGGCTACGAAGCCGGCGCGCCGTATGCTGCACCGCCCAAGCCGCGCGCATTCCTGGAGGCCGTTCGCGAACCCGTCATGCGGCCGTTGCGCGTGGGTTTCCTGCGCACCGCGTGGAACGGCATCGCCATCGCTCCCGAGTGCGATGCCGCCGTCGCGCACACGGCATCGCTGCTGGAAGCGTTGGGTCATGACGTGTTCGAGGCCACGCTGCCCGACATCGACTACGACGGATTCGTGCATGCCCACGGCAGCATCCTCGCCAGCAATATCGTGGTTGCCGTCGATAGCCGTCTGAAGGCGCTGGGCCGCGACCTGCACGCGGACGACCTGGAATCGGTCATCCACGACGGATACCTTGTCGGCAAAGGCCTGGATGCGGCCTCCTACATCGACGCCGTGGCCCGCCTGCACGCAGTGGGCCGCGCCTTTGCCGCCGCCATGGCGGACCTCGACGTGCTGCTCACCCCGACGCTGACGCAGCTTCCGTGCAAGCTCGATTACCTTGCGCTGAACACGTCCGACGGTCTCGGTTTCCGCGAATACCGCGCGCGCGCCGCCACCTATTCCACTTTCCTGCCGGTCATCAACGGCGCGGGCCTGCCCGCGGCAAGCCTGCCCTTGTCCTGGACAGACGCGGGCCTGCCCGTGGCCACACAGTTGATCGGCCATTTCGGGCGCGAGGACATCCTGCTCGAACTCTCGGCGCAGCTTGAGCGCGTGGCCCCTTGGGCCGCACGCAGACCACAGTTCGGCTGACCAGACGGGCTCGCGGCCGAGCCACGTCCATTTCGCCTGTTCCACCCTCACTCTGAAGGTACCGGTATGAAACTCACGCTTCCCGGACTGGGTCGCCTCTGCGCGCCCGCCATTCTTGCTCCCACCCTTGTCTGCGCCATCGGAATCGCGCCTGTCAGCGCGCTGCACGCCGAGACCACAGCCAAGATCGTCATGCAGGCGCCGCTGCGCGTCGTCGATCCCATCCTGACGAACGCCTACATCACCCGCAACCACGGCTACATGGTCTTCGACACGCTGTTCGCCCTGGATGCCGCCGGAAAACCCCAACCCGAAATGGTCGAAAGCTGGCAGGAGAGCGCGGACCGGCTGACCTTCACCCTGACGCTGCGCAAAGGCCTGATGTTTCATGACGGCACGCCGGTAACGGGCGAAGACGTCGTCGCTTCGCTCAAGCGCTGGGGCCAGCGTGACGTTCTGGGCCTGCGCCTGATGGCCGCGACCCGCAGCCTGGAAAGCCCCGATGCCGGCACGGTCGTGTTCCATCTCAAGCAGCCGTTCGGCATGCTGATCGAGGCGCTGGCAAAACCCGCGTCGCCCGTACCCTTCATCATGCCCAGCCGTATCGCGGCGGTGCCGGTCTCTCAGCCGATCACCGAAGTGATCGGTTCGGGTCCGTACAAGTTCGTGGCGGCGGACTTCCAGCCCGGCGTGAAGGCGACGTACGTGAAATTCACCGGCTATGTGCCGCGCTCGGAACCCGCCAGCGGCTTTGCGGGCGGCAAGGTGGCCGTCGCGGACCGGATCGAGCTGGTCAGCATTTCAGACTCGCAGACGGCCGTGAACGCCTTGCGGCGCGGCGAGATCGACTTTGTGGAAGATGTGCCGCCGGACCTGTTGCCGCAGCTCAAGGACGCCAAGAACGTGGCGCTCAAATCCTATGGCGACAGCACCAACATCTTCACGATGCGCATGAACTGGCTGCAGCCGCCCTTTGACAATCCCAAGGTGCGCCGTGCCGTGCTGGCCGCGGTCTACCAGGGCGACTACCTGGCCGCGCAGATCGGCGACGACACCATGTACCGCCTGTGCGGCGCGGTCTTGAGCTGCAACTCTCCGTACGCCTCCGAAGCCGGCGCCACCCAGACGAAGGAGCCCGATCTGGCGCACGCGAAGGCCCTGCTCAAGGAAAGCGGTTATGACGGCAGCAAGGTCGTGATCCTGCACCCCACCGATCTGCCGGTGCTGTCCAGCCTGGCGTCCGTGACCGCGCAGGCGCTCAAGACGATTGGCATGAATGTCGAGATCCAATCCATGGACTGGGCCACCCTTCTGTCTCGCTATTCGAAGAAGGATCCGGTGGCGCAAGGCGGCTGGAGCATCTTCCAGACGGGCTTCACCAGCCTGGACCTGATGAACCCGCTGACCAATCCCAACCTTGATGGACGCGGCGAGGACGGCTACATC
>CBHWAL010000464.1:0-3944 GCA_966111495.1 uncultured Achromobacter sp.
TTGGCGGCGGCGGCCTTCATATTGGTCGCCAGGACGGGCGTATTCAGGGGAAACGCTGCTGCGTCTGCGTCCTCGGCCGTGGCAACAAGCCCCACGATAGCGGTGGAAACGGTGCGGATGGGGCGCGTGCCGCCGTCAACTTCGACAACGCGCACGCCGTGATGGTATTGGTCAAGCGCCATAAGAAAGCCCTCAGAAGGTTGAGCCGGTCCCGCTCTGCTTCGTGCGGGGATCGCTCAAATTCTGAGGGCTTGGCTACGCGCGCGCACGGGGCGCGGGCTGTAGATGCGCGATGTACAAAAAGGTGTAGGCGTTGGCCCGTCAGTCCGGCGCTTCCGGCCAAGCCGGAGCATCGGCCGTGATGTCCACGCGAGACACCTCAATGCGATACATACGCCAGGCGGCAAGCGCCGCTCGTTCCGCTTCGGTGGCCATTCCAAGGTCTGCCACGTCCTGCAACGGTGCCATTCGCAACGTCGCGTACTGCAGCAGCGAATCGCGTTGAGCGGTCGCAAGGGCAAGCAGTTGATCCCGGTCCGGTTCGGGCGGCGCCGGAATGTCATCCTCGCGCCATCCGACATCGAGCGGCCAATAGCGCTTTCCGGGCCGCATGTTAGCCGGCGGTTCCTTGTCGATTGCGCCGCCAGGAATCAGATACACGCCAGGCTCTAGCGGCGACTCATCCGCCAGTGTTGGGCCGGCCAGGTAGCCATCGGCTCCAAGCTGTGAAACGACTTTTCCCATTGCCTTCGCTCCTTAAATCTTGATGCACGCCAGCAGCGCAACGTTGCGCGGCCGCACGGTGAAAACGGATGCGGGGGTGCCTGCCCCCGATGTGTAAGTCACGGCCGGGCTACCGCCGGGGGAAGTGGAATCCATTTCCTGCGCCTGATTGGAAGCGGCGCCGCCCGTGGCGGGACTGTTCGGCGAGAAGTACATGGACGTCGCCTTTTGCGATGTCCCGATTTCGCGTCCACCGTCAACGCCGCGCGCATCATCCCAGCCCCGCGCGAACTCCCCGCGCATGTCCGGCAGATTGAAGGTGTTGGCGCCGTCGCCGGCGCCGTGCCGCGTGCCGACCATCGAGAAGATGCCCCGGTAAGTGGTCCGGGAGACTGCGGCAAAATTCGCCCGAAGGTATCCGGTTGGCGGCGTCACGGTGTCAAAGAAGTCAACCGCGCCGCAGTTGGGTGAGCGATAGCCGGAGAAGGGCGCGGGCGCCCATGTCCACACCTCCCCGAATTCGGCCACGATGACAGGCCCGATGTTCTCGGTAGGAAGTGAGGCCCACGGCACAACCTTTGGGGCGCCCAGCAGCACGCGCACTTCGTCCGGCGTCATCTTGTTAAAGCCGCCGTCACTGTTGCCGACCAACATCTGGCCGGCTGCAATGGAATTGACGCCCGTTCCCCCGTGCTTGACGGCGAGCATTCCGGCCGTAGCCTTGTCCATGTCCAGATCGGTCAGCACCAGCTCAACGTCCGCTGTACCGTTGAAAGCCTTTGCGACAGCCTTGGCAGCGCCTGAAACGGAAAATTCGCGGCTGGTGGCGAGCTTTACGGCCGCTGCGGCGGTATCGTCCTTGCCCAGCCGTTTGGCGACTTCTTCAGCCACGAAACCACGCGTGGCCAGCACCACGGCAGGATCAATTTTCAGCTCGAAGTTGGTGGAGCTGGAGACCTGCAGCACCATCCGGACAACCTGCGTACGCGACGACCCTTCTGCAAGCAGCGGTTTGTACGTGGGCGGGCAGTTGGACACGGCCACCAGGTCGCCGTCGGCGTCGCGCAATCCAAGCTCGCGGATCCACCATCCGCCCGCCTGCTCGGGAATCACCTGTTCGATGACAAGCCAAGAAGGATTATTCGGGTCCACAAATGAGCGATTGATGGGCGCGCGGCGCTTGGATGCAATGAGTGCCGACTGATCGCGGTTAGGCGTGGGTGTCGCGCCACCGCCGTCGCCAACCTCCATTTCAGTGATGAGCACAGGCATGCCCAGCGCCTTGGCGTTAGCTTCTTTGGCTTCGCCAACCTTGGTCAGAATTCCGAAAAACGTAGTCATGGGTACACCGTGAGAGTGTCGATGATGTGCGTGGCCAGGCAGGCGGATGCACCGGCCTGGACTTCCACGGGTTGGGGTTGGTATGGGTAAACGGTCATTTCGTCGCCGTCATACGAGGCAACGCCGAAATTCACAGGGGTGCGGACTTCGACCGCGATGGCCAATCCGACCATGTGCTGGCTCAAGCGCTTCGTGCCTTCGATGAGCCGGCCCAGCTCGTGGTACATCGGCTCGGATATGCCGCTATCGAGCACGCCGATGGTGAGGCGAAACGTTCCGCGCCTGCCCTCCGGGTTCATTTGGTGCCATTCGGTCACCTCCAGCAGATAGCCAAGCGGCTCGACCACGCGCCGCAGCGCGCCGATGGTCCCCTTGATTTGGTGTATGCGGAACGAGTTCGCCAGCGCCTTCCGTTTCGCGGCGTCGGACCATGAATCGTCCCAGCGGTCTACCGATCGCTCCCAGGCCAGCCACGGCAACAGCGCGGCGGGCGCGGTAGATGCGCGGCGCAGGGCGCGGATGGGCAGCGGGATGCCCTCGATGTCGGCGCCGACCTGGGCAAGCTTGCGCTCGGCGGGGGTTGACGCGGGAGGCAGCAGCGTGGGTTTGTCTGTCATCTCAGCCCTCAGCCGCGATGACCAGCTCAATGCTCGCGCACGTCGCGGCCTGGGTCGCCGTCAGAACCAGATCGGCCGCCGGTTCCACAAGCTCCAAATGGTCCACGCCTTCAACGTGCATTGAAGCCGTCAGCGCGGAACGCCACACGGAAACGCCTGCGCGCCTGGCACGATTCACGTACGCGGCGCAGGCTGCGCGCGCGGCATCGAGCGCCACCGTGCGCCCCGGCCCCTCGCCCTTCATGTGCAGGACGGCACGAACGAGGTACGGAACGATTTGCGACGATTGCACGGTCACGCGGTCGCCCAGAGGGCGGATGTCTTCGTCATTGAGTTTCGCCTGCACCTTGGCCAGCAGCTCGGGCGCCGCCGCTCCGTCGCCCGCGCGCGCAAGCACGCACACCAGCACGTCGCACGGCTCCGGGCTGGTCGCGGTGGCGTCGGCAACCTGGCCATTCGCGCTCAGGGCGTGGAAAACGTATCCATCGCGTGGGCCTGCGGTAGAAAGCCCTTCCCATGCCATCTGCGCGCGCTCGCGCAGCTCGTCGTCGCTTTCGTAAATGGCATCGACCGGCGGAACAGCTGCAGGGTTCGCGGGCTGGATGACCTGGCGTGATACGCCATACTCGGCGGCGAGGTGTTCCAGGTCACCACGGCGCGCAAAGGCCAGTAAGACGCTGCGGGATGCGTCGTTGACGCGCTGGCGCAGGATTACCTCGCGCTCGGCGTTCTCCTGCAGCACGATGACCAGCGGCTCGGATTCAAGGGCGAGCGCTTTGGCGACCGCCTCCTGATCCTCCTGCGCGAAGAGCGCCAGGTAGCGGGCTTTGCGGGTTTCGAGAATCTGCTCATAGTCCAGCGCCTCCACCACATCGGGTGCGGGAAGCTGGGAAAGGTCGATGGTGTTCGGACTGGCCATGTCAGGCGCCCAAGATGGTGGTGAGGGACACAGATTCGATGCGGTCGCCGGTGTCGGCTTCGCCTTGCAGGTTCAACGCGAGGCGGCCAGGGCGCTGCGCGTCCACGTCTGCCGACATCGAGCGCACACGCAAACGCGGCTCCCACCGCATCAAGGCCGTGGCTGCGATGGCATAAAGCTGCAGGATGGCCGCAGCGTTGGCCGGCGTGTCGATCAAGTCCGCCGCCTTTGAACCGAACGCGCGTCGGCGAACGCGGGTGGCGAGGGGCGTTTGCAGAATCTTGCTGACGGATTGCGCCAGATGCTCCCGTCCTGTGATGCGCAGGCCCGTGGAGGCGTTCATT
>CBHWAL010000465.1:0-3942 GCA_966111495.1 uncultured Achromobacter sp.
CACCGCGCTGCTGGGGGGCGGGCAGCCGTTCTACAAGCAGTTCGGCCTGGACGACGTGGCGGTGCGCACCGGCAACATGGGCAGCTCGGGCAGCATCCTGCCGGACCGCACGGTGGCTGGCAACGTGAACCGCGATATCGGCAGCGACCTATCTACCCAGTTCCTGGTGGCCAGCAAGAACTTCGCCAATGGCATCACGCTCAGCGTCGAGCAGGCGCTCTCCGGCAGCGATACCGTCGGCCGTGCCAGTTACCGGTTGGCGCGTGGTCTGTCCCTGGATTTGAAGGGCGGATCGGTCAACGGGATCTCGCTGGTCTACCGCTCCCTTTTTGGCAATTGAGCCGGCGCCCGGCTTGAGGCGGGACAAGTCCGTCCCGCCGGGCCGGGGGCGGGTCCGGCGCGCTCGGGATAAAATGACGCCCATTCAAATCCCTAGCACCACACCCACCATGAGCATCAAAAGCGACCGCTGGATCCGCCGCCAGGCCGAAGCCGGCATGATCGAACCCTTCGAACCGGGGCAGGTCCGTACGGCCAATGGCGGGCGCATCGTCAGCTACGGCACCAGCAGCTACGGCTACGACGTGCGCTGCGCCGACGAATTCAAGATCTTCACCAACATCAATTCGACGATCGTCGACCCCAAGAACTTCGACGAAGGCTCGTTCGTGGATTTCAAGGGCGACGTCTGCATCATTCCGCCGAATTCCTTTGCCCTGGCGCGCACGGTGGAATACTTCCGCATCCCGCGCAGTGTCCTGACGGTCTGCCTGGGCAAGAGCACGTATGCGCGCTGCGGCATCATCGTCAACGTGACCCCGCTGGAGCCCGAATGGGAAGGCCACGTCACGCTCGAGTTTTCCAACACCACGCCGCTGCCCGCCAAGATCTACGCCGGCGAAGGCTGCGCGCAGATGCTGTTCCTGGAAAGCGACGAGGTCTGCGAGACCTCGTATCGCGACCGTGGCGGCAAGTATCAGGGCCAGCGCGGCGTCACGCTGCCTCGCACCTGAGTTCTCAGCCTGCTTCCGCCGGACGCGGGTCGTCGTGCAGTTCGCCCCGCGGGTCGGCGCGCAAGTAGTCGCGCAGGTAGTCAATATCCCACTCGCCCTCGCCGGTCTGCACAAAGCCGTGCCGGCGATAGAAGCGGTTCGAATCGCTGCCGCGCAACGCGCTCAATGTGACCTTCACGCGGCTGCGGTCGGCGTCCCGCAATATCCGGCGCAACACCTGGCCGCCCACGCCTCGCCCCTGCGCAGAGGGATGCACGTACAGATGATCCAGCCGCAACCCGCCGCCGTCCGGCCGCAAGCAATAAAACCCGACGCGTTCGCCGTCTGCTTCGATATGCCAGGTGCACTCGGGGCGGAAGGTGCCGCGCAGCCGCTCGCGCGCCCGGTCCGGGTCAAAGCGGCCCAGCCGTTCCAGGCTGTCGCGCATGGCGGCGATCCGCAGCGCCAAAAGCGCTTCGAAATCGGACTCGGCCGCAGGCGTGAAACGCAGCGGCGCCGCCAGCTCGTCGTACCCCCGGCCAAGAAACTGCAGGATGCAGATGCCGTGGCCATACGGATCGGCCAGATGCGCAATGCGGCCCCAGTCGTGCGTGGCGGGCGGGTCCTCCAGACGCGCGCCGGCGGCGACCGCCCTGGCCACCGCCTGGTCCACGTCGTCCACCACCACGTCCAGATGCACCGGGGTCCAATGCCGCGCGTAGTCGCGGGGCTGGCGCACGGCGCCCGCAGCCGGCGTGCCGGCGGCCTTTTCGAGCAGATAGATGGGGGCGTCGGCGCCCAGCAGTTCGGCCCCTGTCGAACCCAGGCGGCGGTTCAGCGTCAAGCCGAAGGCCGTCTGGTAGAAACCGATAGCGTGCTCGAGATCGGGAACATCGATGTTGACCAGGATTCTCATGGGGGCATTTTGATGGTGGAGCGCCAGCAGGGCAGAGGGGCAAACCCCGTTGTTGTGCGGCCTGCGCTAAAGAACCTCATGCCGCGTCCGTAAAAAGATTACATGTGTTTGCCGATTTGGCGACGTCATTTCTGCAAGCGTTAGCAAGGCCCAATCCGTGCGTTACCCCCATATTCCCTGGCTGCCCCTGTTGTTCTATCCCGCGTTGCCGGTGGCCGCCGCAGTCGGGCTGCTGTTCTGGCGGGAATGGCCTCCCGCGCTCAGCCTGATCGTGCCGTTCGTGCCGTGGGTGATGGCGCTGATCGGTTCGGCCATCTGCCTGATGTATCAACGCTCGCAAACGATGGCGCTGATGCTGTGCGTGCTGGCCGTCACGGCTGCGTGGCCCACGCTGGCGCGTGAGGTGCCGTGGGCCATGGGCCCCGTGCTGGCCTGGTGGTCGCTCGTGTACACCATCAATGCCTTGTGGTCCGAACGATCCAGCATGCTGATCGACGTGGCGCTGCGCATCGGCTTGATGGCCGCGGGCGTGGCAGTGATCGCGCTGGTCGGCAAGGACGGCGTGGGCGACATCTTCAGCACCATCGCCCTGCAGGGCATGCTGGCGCGCCTGGGCGTGCCGGCCGAGGCGCTGATCGCGCTGCTGGGCACGGGCCTGACATTGACGCTGCTGCTGTTGCGCTACGGACGCCCGCAGCAGGCGGGCCAGTGGCTGGGCTTCGTATGCATGGCATGGCGCGGCGCATCCGCTTGAAATGGCGCTGATGTCCGCCGCGGCGCTGACGGCCCTGTGCATCTCGTTGGCGCACGAGGGCTTTCACATGGCATTCCGTGACGAGCTCACAGGCCTGCCCGGCCGCCGCGCGCTGAACGAACGTCTGCAGCGCATGGGCCGCGTCTACACGCTGGCGATGGCCGACGTGGACCATTTCAAGGCATTCAACGACACGCACGGCCACGACGTGGGCGACCAGGTGCTGCGCATGGTCGCCTCGCAGTTGCGGCGCGTGCCGGGTGGTGGCCAAGCGTACCGCTATGGCGGCGAGGAATTCACGCTGGTGTTTCCGGGCAAGACCGCGGCCGAGGCCATGCCGCACCTGGAAACCGTGCGGCGCGCGATCGAGGCCTACCAGATGCGCCTGCGCGACAAGCCGGCCCGGCCCAAGGCGGACCAGATCGGCCAGCGCCGCCGCGGCGGACGAGGTGCGCGTGGCGCCCGGCCCCTGCGCGTGACGGTCAGCATCGGGGTGGCCGAACGCAGCGATGCCCTGCGCGTTCCGGACGCCGTCATCAAGGCAGCTGACCAGGCGCTCTACAAGGCCAAGGACGGCGGACGCAATCAGGTATGGGCCTTTGGCGCGCGCCGTCGCGCGGGCGCGGCCTGACGCCCGCGCCTACCGGTCGGCCAGCGGCATCGCCATCAGCGCTTCGTCGTACAGCTTGCCGTTGACGAGCAGCGCCTCGCGCTCGTGGCCATACACGGTGAATCCCAGGCTGGCGTAAAGCGCGGACGCCGCGACGTTGTTGGCGGTGACGCTCAGCTGCACCTGCCGGATCCCTCGCATGGTCCGCGCGTGGTCGATCGCCGCGCGCATCAGCAGCCGGCCCAAGCCCCGGCCGCGCTCGGCGGGCGCAACGTACATGCTCCAGATGTGGGCCTTGTGCCGCACCTTCAGCTTGCGCTGGCGTCCCACGCCCACGATGCCGGCCAGCGCATCGCCCAGGAACACGCCATACATTGCGCCATCGTTGGCCGGCGAAATCCATTCCCGGATGTCCGCCAATGTCAGCGTGTGTTCCTCTTCGTAACTCGATCCAAAGGACTCCGGCGTTTCCACCAGCGCGTTCAAACGCAATTGCCGCAGGGGCGCGGCGTCGGCAGCGATCAGTCGTCGGACGACAGGCTCGTTCATGGCGGCTTTTAGAGTGTTGGGATTAGGTAACGTTTGAGGAGTATAGGGGGATGGGCTTGCCTATAATGGCCCCAACGCCGCTTGCGGTTTTCAACAAGGAGCCACTGATGTTCGGTTTCCT
>CBHWAL010000466.1:0-3935 GCA_966111495.1 uncultured Achromobacter sp.
TTGCGGATGGCCTGGTTGTACGGGAAGTTCCAGGGCGTGAAGGCGGCGCAGACGCCGATGGGCTCGCGCACCACGATCTGGCGGACGTCGGGATTGCGCGGCTGGATGACCCGGCCGTAAATGCGGCGGCATTCCTCGGCGTGCCAATCGGCATGTTCGGCGCAGGAGGTGACTTCGCCCACGGCTTCGGCCAGCGGCTTGCCTTGGTCCAGCGTCATGTTGCGGCCGATCTCCTTGGCGCGCTCGCGCGACAGCGTGGCGACCTTGCGCAGGATCGCCGAGCGGTCCATGGGCGAAGACTTCTTCCACGATTCGAAGGCGCGCTGGGCGGCGGCAAGCGCGCGGTCCAGATCGGCTTGCGTGGCGTGAGGCAGCTGGCCCAGCACTTCGAGCGTGGCCGGGTTGATGACGTCCTGGGTGCGCCTGCCCTCGCCGGCGACGAATTCGCCGTCGATATACAGCGCCAACTGTTCATACATGCCTGTCGTTCCTTGCGAAATAGGAAGGGATAGCCGGGGTGGCAGCGCCTGTCGCTGCCCACGGCAGTCTAAACCAGCTCGCCCCGCGGACAAGGAGCCAATCCTTGCCGCGGGCTTGGAGCCATTGGCCTGCTCGAGGCTTGCTTACGCTGACGGCTTGAGAGCCTGGCTTTTCGCCGATTTCAGGCGCCTTTGCCGAGTTCCTGTAAAATGCGTGGCCTCATGGTGTTCATGGCTGCGCCGTCCACGGACGACATCCGTTGCGGCAAGGCAGATCATGTCCCTTGAGAGAAGGGCTACCACCGCCAGAAATAGGGGCGGATAGCCCGCCAAACCGGCCCCCTTGACAGGGGGCGTGGTGTTTTGTGCGCAATCCCAACAAAGTGCTTGCGCTCAAAAATTAACCACGTTAGAATTATCAGCTTTCCCAGATTGTCGATTCATCGAAGCCGAAGGCTAGATGAGCGCGTCGGGGGGAATACCCGCAGGATTTCAACCCAGGGTCGTTGCGTTGCCACCAGTTGCTGGTCCAGATAGTACGGACTTGCCGACAAAAAAGCAGGGCGGCTGACCTGACGGGACCAAAACTGGCAGGAATTGCAGTGTTCCCTTGTTGGGAAAACCGTATTTCCAGTTAAGTTGGAACAGGAAAAATCATGATCCAAATGCAGACCACGCTGGACGTGGCCGATAACACTGGTGCGCGTCATGTCATGTGCATTAAGGTGCTCGGTGGCTCCAAGCGCCGTTATGCCGGTATCGGCGACATCATCAAGGTGAGCGTCAAAGATGCGGCTCCGCGCGGACGCGTCAAGAAAGGCGAAATTTACAATGCCGTGGTGGTTCGTACCGCCAAGGGCGTGCGCCGTAAAGACGGTTCGCTGATTCGTTTCGGTGGCAATGCCGCCGTGTTGCTCAACGCCAAGCTGGAGCCTATCGGCACCCGCATCTTCGGACCCGTTACGCGTGAACTGCGTACCGAGAAGTTCATGAAGATCGTGTCGCTGGCCCCGGAAGTGCTGTAAGGAGCCCTACGATGAACAACATTCGTAAAGGCGACGAAGTCATCGTCCTGACCGGCCGCGACAAGAAGCGTCGCGGCACCGTGCTGGCTCGCGTTGATGCCGACCACGTCCTGGTCGAAGGCGTCAATGTTGCCAAGAAGCACGTCAAAGCCAACCCGATGGCTAACAACCCGGGCGGGATTGTCGAAAAGACCATGCCGATCCACATCTCGAATGTGGCGCTCTTCAACCCCGCAACCGGTCGTGCCGACCGCGTGGGCGTTCAAGAAGTCGAAGGTCGCAAGGTCCGCGTGTTCCGTTCCAATGGTGCCGTTGTCGGCGCCAAGGCGTAAGGGGCGATAGACATGTCTCGTTTGCAAGATTTCTACAAGAGCAAGGTCGCTGGCGACCTGCAGGCCAAGTTTGGCTACAAGAGCGTCATGGAAGTGCCGCGCATCACCAAGATCACCCTGAACATGGGTGTCTCGGAAGCGGTCTCCGACAAGAAAGTCATCGAGCACGCTGTGTCGGATCTGACCAAGATCGCCGGCCAGAAGCCCGTCGTGACGAAGACCAAGAAGGCAATCGCCGGTTTCAAGATCCGCGAAAACTACCCGATTGGTTGCATGGTCACGCTGCGCGGTCAACGCATGTACGAATTCCTGGATCGCCTGGTGGCGGTTGCGCTGCCTCGCGTGCGCGACTTCCGCGGTATCTCGGGTCGTGCGTTCGACGGCCGTGGCAACTACAACATCGGGGTGAAAGAGCAGATCATTTTCCCCGAAATCGAGTACGACAAGATCGACGCGCTGCGTGGGCTGAACATCAGCATCACCACCTCCGCGAAGACCGACGAAGAAGCCAAGGCGCTGTTGACGGCCTTCAGCTTCCCGTTCCGTAACTAAGGGGCTGATGACGTGGCTAAACTTTCCCTCATCAATCGCGACATCAAGCGCGCCAAGCTGGCTGACAAGTTCGCTGCCAAGCGCGCTGAGTTGAAGGCGATCGTCGACGATCAGTCGAAGACCGACGAAGAACGTTACCAAGCTCGGCTCAAGCTGCAACAGCTGCCGCGCAATGCCAACCCGACGCGTCAACGCAACCGTTGCGTGGTCACCGGTCGTCCTCGCGGCGTGTTCCGCAAGTTCGGTCTGACGCGCCACAAACTGCGTGAAATGGCGATGAAGGGTGAAATCCCCGGCATCACCAAGGCCAGCTGGTAGGAGAAACAATATGAGCATGAGCGATCCCATCGCCGATATGCTGACCCGCATTCGCAATGCGCAGCAAGTGGACAAAGTTACGGTGAGCATGCCCTCCTCGAAGCTGAAGGCGGCCATTGCCGCTGTGCTGAAAGACGAAGGCTACATCGACAGCTTTGAAATCAAGGGCACCCAGGCCAAGCCTGAGCTCGAGATCACCCTGAAGTACTACGCTGGCCGTCCGGTCATCGAGCGCATCGAACGCGTCTCGCGCCCCGGTCTGCGTATCTACAAGGGCCGTACCAGCATTCCTCAGGTCATGAATGGCCTGGGCGTGGCTATCGTTTCGACCTCGCGCGGCGTCATGACCGACCGTAAGGCTCGCGCCAACGGCGTCGGCGGCGAAGTGCTGTGCTACGTGGCCTAAGGAGAAATTCGAATGTCACGTATCGCTAAGTATCCGGTCGAACTGCCCAAGGGCGTCGAAGCTGACGTCAAGCAGGATCAGATCACTGTCAAGGGCCCGCTGGGTTCCTTGACCCAACCCCTGACTGGCGACGTCACGATTTCGCTGGATGGTGGCAAGCTCACGTTTGCCGCCGCCAACGATTCCCGTCACGCCAATGCCATGTCGGGCACCGTGCGCGCGCTGGTGGCCAACATGGTCAATGGCGTGAGCAAGGGATTCGAGCGCAAGCTGAACCTGGTCGGCGTGGGTTACCGCGCCTCGGTTCAAGGCGACGCCGTTAAGCTGCAGCTCGGTTTCTCGCACGACGTTTTGCATCAGTTGCCGGCCGGTATCAAGGCCGAATGCCCCACCCAGACGGAAATCGTCATCAAGGGCTCCAACAAGCAAGTCGTCGGTCAGGTGGCCGCTGAAATCCGCGCGTACCGCGAACCCGAACCCTACAAGGGCAAGGGCGTGCGTTACTCGGACGAACGCGTCGTCATCAAAGAAACCAAGAAGAAATAACGGCGCACGCAAGGACGAATCATGGACAAAAAAGTTTCCCGTTTGCGTCGTGCGGTTCCGACTCGCCGGAAGATCAACGAGCTGCGCGTTCATCGCCTCTCGATTTTCCGCTCGAACCAGCACATTTACGCCAACATCATTTCGCCGGAAGGCGATCGCGTTCTGGTCAGCGCCTCGACGGTGGAAGCCGAAGTGCGTGCGCAACTGGCCGGCCAAACCGGTCAGGGTGGCAACAAAGCCGCTGCGACGCTGGTTGGCAAGCGCGTGGCCGAAAAGG
>CBHWAL010000467.1:0-3929 GCA_966111495.1 uncultured Achromobacter sp.
GACGCCCAAGGCGTGCTGCTGGCCAGCGGGCGCGGCGTGTACCTGACCGCACCGCCCAAGGCCTGAGGAGGAAGGGGCATGGACAGCGCTCTGCCGCTCGATCACCTGGTGATCAATACGCGCTTTGGCACCGATGCGGCCGCGCGCCTGTTCGCGGCGCTGGGGTTCACGCTGACGCCGCAAGGCCGGCACGTGTTCGGGTCGGTGAATCACCTGATGGTGTTCCAGGACGATTATCTGGAGCTGATCGGCCTGCCGACCGACGGCGGCACCTTGCGCCAGGAGATCCTGGACAACCCCGCGGGCATCGATGGGCTGGTCTACAAGCCGGCCTCGGCCGACGCCGTGCATGCCGCGCTGACGCGCGCCGGCGCCGCGGTAGCGCCGCTGCACGCCTTCACCCGTCCGCTTGAACTGGACGGCGTGCAGCGCGAGGCCAGTTTTCGCACCGTGCGCTACCAGCCGGGCGCCTTTGAGGCCGGCCGCGTCTATTACTGCCAGCACCTGACGCCGGAACTGGTGTGGCGGCCGCAATGGCAGACGCATGCCAATGGCGTGCGCGGCCTGGCCGGCCTGACGCTGGTGTCCGCGCGGACGCAGGCCGACGCGCAGGCCTACGCGCAGGCAGCGTTCGGCCAGGTGCATCTGGACGGGCGCGGCTTTTCGATACCTAGCCCCGGGTTTTCGGTTGACCTGCTTGATGCCGACGCCTACGCGCAGCGCTACGGCGATCTGGCCTGCGATGCGCTGGGCCGCGACAGTTTTTTCGGCGCCATCGCCTTGCGCGCGGGCGACCCCGATGCGCTGGAACGACACGTCGCGGCGCTGGGCGACGACCTGCGCGCGCGGCCCTGGCAACGCGATGGCGTGAGCGGCCTGGCTGTCGCTCTGCCGGGCTTGAACACCTTACTGGACTTCGTCTATGAGCACTGATCACGGCTTTCATGCGCACAACCTGGGCGGTCTCACCCCGCCTGGCGCCAATCCCGACGAGGTGGCGGTGATCGCGCTGGACGATGAGCAGAACGAAACACGGCTGACGGTCGGGCAGCTTGACGACCTGTGCAAAGCCGTCGCGCGCGGACTGCTGCGCCGCGGGCTGCAACGCGGCGATCGCGTCGCGGTGCTGGCCGCCAACAGCGCGCAGTTCCTGGCGGTGCTGCTGGGCGCGCAGCGGGCGGGCCTGGTTGTCGTGCCGGTGAACTACAAGTTTCCACGCGCCTTGTCGGACTTCGTCATTCAGGACAGCGGCGCGCGGCTGGTCTTCTGCGATGCCGCGCGGCGCGCGCAGACGCCGTCGGATCTGCCCGTCGTGGAGTTTGGCGCGCCCGGCGAGACCGGGCTGGACGCCTTGCTCGACCCGGGACCGTTCGAGGCCGTGACGCCGGCGCCGGACGAAGCCGCGTTCTTCCTGTACACGTCCGGGTCCACCGGCAAGCCCAAGGGCGTGGTGTTGTCGCATCGCAGCCACCTGTGGGTGGTGCGCACGCGGCTCGCCGGCCAAAGCCTGGCCGGGCAGCGCTATCTGATCGCCGCGCCGATGTATCACATGAACGCGCTGGCGCTGTCCCAGCTTGCGCTGGCCGGGCAGGCAACCATCGTGCTGCTGCCGCAGTTCAAGCCGCGTCCCTACATCGAGGCCATCGCGCGCTATCGCCCCACCTGGCTCAC
Source organism: uncultured Achromobacter sp. (assembly GCA_966111495.1). Lineage (GTDB taxonomy): Bacteria > Pseudomonadota > Gammaproteobacteria > Burkholderiales > Burkholderiaceae_B > Achromobacter. The sequence goes on from CBHWAL010000467.1 coordinate 1,672, forward strand.
GTCCGTGCCGCCGATGATGGCGATGGTGTTGCGCGAAGAAGATCTGCTCGCCCGCGCCGACCTGAGCAGCGTAGAGGTCGTGCGCATGGGCTCGGCGCCGGTCAGCGAAGCCTTGCAGGCCGCCATCCGCCGCACATTACCGCGAGCGCGCGTGATCAATTCGTATGGCACCACCGAGGCCGGCCCCGTCACGTTCGGCCCGCATCCGGCCGGGCTGCCGCAGCCCGACATGTCGATCGGCCATACGCATCCGCAGGTGCAGGTGCGGCTGGTGGATTCCGCGGGCAACGAGCGCGACCAAGGCGTGCTGCACGTCAAGAGCCCCGGCATCATGCTCGGCTATCACAACCGTCCCGAAATCCGCGCCGCCATCACCGCCGACGGCTATTACGTCACGGGCGACGTGCTGCGCCGCGACGCGCAGGGTTTCTTTTACTTCGTGGGCCGCGATGACGACATGTTTGTGTCAGGCGGCGAAAACATCTTTCCCGGCGAGGTCGAGAAAGTGCTGGAAACGCTGCCCGGCGTGCAGCAGGCCTGCGTGGTGCCGGTGCCGGACGACATCAAGGGCCATAAGCCGGTGGCGTTTGTCGTGCCCGCCGCGCCCGGCGTGCTGACCGAAGACGCCGTCAAGCAGCACGTGCTGACGCACGCGCCGGCCTACCAGCACCCTCGCCGCGTCTGGTTCCTGGACGCCTTGCCGCTGGCTTCCACCAACAAGGTCGACCGCAACCAGCTCAAGCAGCGGGCGCGGGACGCGCTGGTCCAACTTGAGACACACCCCAACAACAACGGAATACTGCAATGACCAAACCCGCACAAACCCTTGCGCGCATCGCTGCCGCCGCCGTGGCGCTGACCGTCTTTCCGGCCGCGCAGGCCGCCGACACCGTCACGGTGGCCCTGGGCATTCCGCTCACCGTCGCCAGCGGCGGCGTGTACGGGCTGGGCAAGGACCTGGGCTACTTCGACCAGGAGAACATCGAGGTCAGGACGATCGTGTTCCAGGGCGCGGGCGCCTTGCTGCCGCAGGTGGCGTCCAAGAAAGTCACCATCGGGCTGCCGCTGCCGGAGCCTGTGCTGGCCAGCTACGAGACCGGCAAGACGCCGCTGCCCGTGCGCTACTTCTACAACACCATTCCGTCCAACGAGCTGGAGCTGGCGGTGCTGGCTGACGGCCCCATCAAGACGATCAAGGACCTGAAGGGCAAGAAGATCGGGGTCGGCGCGCTGACCTGGGGCACCATTCCGTCGACGCGGGCGCTGCTGCGCCAGGAGTCGCTGGTGCCGGGCAAGGTCGTGGACATCGTGGCGGTGGGCGTGCTGGGATCCGGCTTTCTGGCGCTGAAGGAGGGCAGGGTGGACGCCCTGAACTACAACAGCTCGTGGACCGCGATGCTGGAGCTGACCGGCACCAAGGTCCGCCGCCTGCCTTACCCGCCGATCTTCCAGAAGATCAACAGCAACGGCTTCATCGCGCACGAAGACACGCTGCGCGATCAGCCCGAGCTGCTGGCCCGCTTTGGGCGCGCTTACACCAAGGCGGTGCTGGCGTGCGACGCCAATCCGCGGTTGTGCGCCGAGACGTTCTGGAAGTACCAGCCCGAGGCCAAGCCCAAGGACGGCGACTATCAGAAGAACCTGGACGAAGCCGTCGTGCTGGTCAAAAAGCGCATGGACAGCACCTTGCGCCGTCCCGATGGCACCAGCCGCGTGCCGGGCGAATTCGACCTGGCGGTGATCCGGTCCTTTGTGGGCGCGATGCACGAGGCGGGCGAGTTCAACACCGCCGACATTCCCGTCGACAAGATCTTCAGCAACCAGCTCGTGCCGAAATTCTCGGCATTCGACGCCGCGGCGGTGCGCACGCAGGCGAAGGCGGTCCAATGACGGCAGCGCCTTTGCTGCAGGCGCGCGCGGTGTCGGTGTCGTACCAGACGCGGCGCGGCAGCATTGACGCGCTGCGCGACGTGGATCTGGCGGTGGGCGAGGGCGAGTTCGTCACGATCCTCGGGCCGTCGGGCTGCGGCAAGTCCACGCTGCTCAAGCTTGCTGCGGGGCTGCTGACCCCCACGCGCGGCCAGGTTGAAGTCGGCGGCGTGCCGGTTGAGGGCCCCAGCCGCGACATCGGCGTCGCCTTCCAGAAACCGACGCTGCTGCCGTGGCGCTCGGTGCTCGACAACGTCCTGCTGCCCAGCGAGACCGCCGGCGAACGCGGCGCCGATGCCGAGCGCCGCGCGCGGGAGCTGCTGGACCTG
>CBHWAL010000468.1:0-3920 GCA_966111495.1 uncultured Achromobacter sp.
CGGAGAAGCGCGAGCTGGCGGCGCGAGCCTTGTTCATCGATTCGTTCACTTCGTCGATGAAGGCAAAGACGGCGGCAACAGCGGCTGCTACGGATTGACCAGCCTTCTTCAGGCTGGTCAGCGGGTGAGAATTCGGTTGGTTTTCGAGAGCGCCGCGGAGCAGGTCACGCTCCAGCGCGTCGGTCAGGCGGGCAGTGTTGTTCAGGGTCAGTTCGCTCATGGTTTGGCTCCAGTCCGTTTCGTCATGGGGTAAACCATTATAGGGATAACCCTAGAACAATAGCAATGCTCTTTTTAGGGAAAACCCTAGTATGTTGTAAAAATGTTTGCGGGGCATGGACTTAGCCTTGGTTGCGCAGGGCGCGGGCGGCGTCGGATAGCTCGCCGGCCGTCAGGCCGATGGGGCCGATCCCCTGCGCAACCAGCGCATCGGCGGCGGCGCCATGCAGCCAGACGGCGCCGAGCACGGCCTGTTCCAACGGCAGCTTCTGGGCGATCAGGCCCCCCAACATGCCGGCCAATACGTCCCCGGTTCCGGCGGTGGCCAGGCCCGGATTGCCGGTGGTGTTGACGTGCAGGCCGCCGTCCGGGGCGCACACCACGGTGCCGGCGCCCTTGAGCACCACCCAGGCCTGAAAGCGCTGCGCCAGTTGCCGGGCGGCGGCGGGGCGGTCGCGCTGGATGGCGTCCGTGCCGACGCTCAGCAGGCGGGCGGCTTCCGCCGGGTGCGGGGTCAGCACGACGGGGCCCGCGCCCCAAGTGGGCCGGATTTCGCCGCGGGCGAGCAGGTTCAGGCCGTCGGCGTCCAGGACCAGCGGCGCGTGCCGCCGCAGGACGAACAATTCGGACAGGGCGTTTGCGGGCAGCGCGCCCATGCCGATCCCGCAGCCGGCGACCCAGGCGGTCACGCCCCAGTCTTCTTCCAGCAGCGAGCGGAAGTCGCGCAGCATCAGTTCGGGGTGCAACGGGTCGCAGGGCAGGGGCAGCGCTTCCTGCACGAAACCCACCAGTACCTTGCCGGCGCCGGTTTTCAGGGCGGCGCGGGCGGCAAGCAGGGCCGCGCCGGTCATGCCGGGGCCGCCGCCCACCACGCCCACGGTGCCGAAGCTGCCTTTGTGCGAGTCGTCTGCGCGAGGCGCGAACAGGGCAGGCAGCGCGGCGCGGTCAATGGGAACGGCGGGGGTGTTCATGGGGTGAGGCTCCGGGGGGAAATCGACATGGCGGGTCGGCCGTATCCACTATAGTGCGCAAAAACGCGGCCGCCCTTGGGGCGGGCGCCAACAACCACGAGACGACCCGGAGCAGACAATGACCGATATCACGCTGGAACACTATTCGGCCTACGAATCCCTGAAGCTGCGCCGCCACCCCGGCGGGGTGCTGGAACTGATCATGGGCGCCAAGGGGGGCGCGGCGGGCAAGCTGTCCACGGCCGACGACCGGATGCACCGGGAACTGGCCGACATCTGGCGCGACATCGACACCGATCCGGACACGCGGGTCGTGGTGATCCGCGGCGAGGGCAAGGGCTTCTCCGGCGGCGGCGACCTGGATCTGGTGCAGCAGATGGCGGACGACTTCGACGTGCGCACCCGCGTCTGGCGCGAGGCGCGCGACCTGGTCTACAACATCATCAATTGCAGCAAGCCGATCGTGTCCGCCATGCACGGTGCGGCGGTGGGGGCGGGCCTGGTGGCCGGCCTGCTGGCCGACATCTCGATTGCGGCGCGCGACGCCCGCATCATCGACGGCCACACCCGGCTGGGCGTCACGGCGGGCGACCATGCCGCCATCGTCTGGCCACTGCTGTGCGGCATGGCCAAGGCGAAGTACTACCTGATGCTGTGCGAGACGGTGTCGGGCGAGGAAGCCGAACGCATCGGTCTGGTGTCGCTGTGTGTGGACGAGGCCGAGCTGATCGGCAAGGCGTTCGAGGTGGCCAACAAGCTGGCGGCCGGGTCGCAGACGGCGATCCGCTGGACCAAATATTCGCTGAACAATTGGCTGCGCATGGCCGGCCCGACCTTCGACACGTCGCTGGCGCTGGAATTCATGGGCTTTGGCGGCCCGGACGTGCGCGAGGGCATCAATTCCCTGCGCGAACGCCGGGCGCCGAATTTCCGGCCCGATTCGCCGTTTTGACGCGTTATTTCTTGAAGAACTTCGCGAACGCCGCCTGCGCCTCTTCGGTCTGCAGGCGTGCGCGGAACTGCTGGGCTTCGTAGTCCAGCGTCTCCTGGATGGCCTGGCGATCCGCCCGCTTCATCATGGCCTTGGTCAGGCGCAGCGCGGCCGGGGGCTGGCGGGCCAGGTCGGCGGCGGTGGCCTGGGCAGCGGCCAGCGCCTGGCCCTTGGGCGCGACGGACGTGGCCAGGCCGGCTTCCACGGCCTCTTGCGCGGAAAACGCATTGCCCTGCAGCAGCCATTGCGCGGCCCGGCGGCCGGCCAGGCGCGGCATCAGCAGGCTGGACGCGCCTTCCGGACACAGGCCCAGGGCGACGAACGGCATGCGCAAGGTCGCGCCTTCCCCGATGTGCACAAAATCGCAATGCTGCAGCAGCGTCACGCCGATGCCGATGGCGTAGCCCTCGACCGCGGCGATGACCGGCACGTCTGCGGTTGTCAGCGCGCGCAGGAATGTCAGCCCGGCGCTGTCGCCCGTCCCGCGTTCGGCCTGGAAGTCGCGCAGGTCGTTGCCCGCCGTGAAGTGTTCGCCCGCGCCGGTCAGAATGACCGCCGAGACCGCCACGTCCGCGCTCGCCAGCGAGATCTGCTCGGTCAGGGCGGCGTAGGTGGCGGTGTCGAGGGCATTGCGGCGGTCCTGGCGGTCGATCGTCAGCGTGAGGACGGCGCCATCCCGTGCCACCTTCAGGCCGGCGCTCATGCGTGCGGTCCCGCGGCCAGCCGAGCCTTAGCCTCGGCGTATTCATGCCGCAGCGTGTCGACGATCTTGCGGGTGGGTTCGACGCTGGCGATGCCGCCCACGCCCTGGCCGGCGCCCCAGATGTCCTTCCAGGGCTTGACGCGGGTGGTCCCGAAATTGGATGCACCGGTGTCCGGTGCAGGCAGGTTGGCCGGATCCAGGCCGGCGGCGGCGATGCTGGCTTTCAGATAGTTGCCCGGGATACCGGTGAAGAACGGCGTGTATAGGATGTCCGACGCGCTGGCCTCGACGATCGCGGCCTTGTAGCCGTCGCTGGCGTTGGCTTCTTCGCTGGCGATGAAGCGCGTGCCCATGTAGGCGAAGTCCGCGCCCATGGCCTGCGCGGCCAGGATGTGTGCGCCCGAGGTGATGGCGCCCGACAGGATGAGGGGGCCGTCGTAGAAGCGGCGCACCTCGGAAATCAGCGCGAAGGGGCTGAGCGTGCCGGCATGGCCGCCCGCGCCCGCGCACACCAGGATCAGGCCATCAACGCCGGCTTCCAGCGCCTTTTCGGCGTGTCGGATCGTGGTGACGTCATGGAAGACCTTGCCGCCCCAGTCGTGCACGCCCTTTACCAGGTCGCCGGGGGCGCGCAGGCTGGTAATGATGAGCGGCACGCGGTGGCTGGCGCACACGGCCAGGTCCTGCTCCAGGCGGTCGTTGGACTGGTGGATGATCTGGTTGACGGCGAACGGCGCGACGCGGGCGCCGGGATTGGCCTCGCGGTACGACGCCAGGCCGGCCTGCACTTCGTCGAGCCAGTCGGTCAGGAGCGTCTGCGGGCGCGCATTCAGCGCGGGAAACGACCCCACGATGCCGCTCGTGCACTGGGCGATGACCAGCTTGGGATTGGAGACGATGAACATCGGGGCGCTGATGACCGGCAGGGACATCTGGCCATACAAATCAGTCACGAGGGGATGGGGCATGGGGCGTCGTCTCGTTCTAGGTTTTTGGAGTATATTAATTACCTACCGACCGTCCGGTAATTAATTAA
>CBHWAL010000469.1:0-3906 GCA_966111495.1 uncultured Achromobacter sp.
AGCCAGGCCAGCGTGCCTGACACCAGCATCAGTCTCAGCACTTCAAAGCTTGCATCCGCGGCGTCAGCCCCGCTTGCGCGCCACGCGTCGTTTCCGAGGATCCAGGCTGATGCGCCAAAGGCAAGCATCAGCGCCAGGTTGGCCGCACGGCCAGACTGCTGCCTAACCGCGCTGGCCAGGAACCACAACGCCAACGGCACGCTGAGCGCTGCGCACACGCCGGCAATAGCCGCCGGCAGCATCCCCGATTCGGTTTCATACACGAAGATCAACGCCAGCGCCGCCACGCCCGAAAGCGCGATGCTGATCCACCGGCACGCGGCGCCCATTCCGGCCGCAATGCGCGATCCCTGCAGCAGGGGCGCGGTCAGGGCGAGCAGGGCGGCATAGGAGGCGGCCTGCAGCGCGCCGGGCGGCATCAGATCGGGCAGGGAACGGAACAGGCCTTCGACCAACGCGAAGGCCACGCCCGCCGCATACATGGCGTTGCGCGTATGTGCCCAAGCCACGCCGCATGCCGTCGCGCAGGCGATCGCAACGCCGGCGGTCAGGCCTGAGTGCAGGTTGTCATAGCCGGCAGTCAGTGTGCCGGCATTCAGCGCGTCGGCATTCAACCCATAAGCCAGCGCGTAGGCCGGCCAGAAGAAGGCACACAGCAGCAGCCCGATTCCCGACCGGATGGATGTCCGGAAGGCGCCGGGCTGGCTTGCGCGAGGGCGGCGAAAACGCCAGCGGGTGCGAAGAAGCAATCCTTCTGTCAACTAGGAACCCATTGGTGATCATGCGCAAGGTCATGCGCGCGGGCGGAGTTTACGACAGCCCCGCTGATTGCGCGGACGCCGATTTCTTCAAGTACGAGCTGCGTGGCCGTGTCGGGCACGTCGGCGGCATAGACCGCCATGCCGAGCGTCGTCGCGGTCGTGACCACGGTGGCCGCCAAGTGCTGGCTGCCGGGGCTTTGCAGGATGCCGCCAATGAAACTGCCGCTCAGCGTCACGTACGAGACGGGAAATTCATGCAGGTGCTCCATGGCGCCAAACTGCTGTGACAGCCGCGATACCCCGACCCGTCCGCCGGCGCTCGTGACGATGTCGCAGAGCTGGCGCACGTCGGCGCCTTGTTCAACGAGACCTGCGGCGTCGACTTCCAGGATCAGGCGTGTGGACAGTGCGGGCCGGTCCTCGAGCATGCGTTCAAGGCGCGCGAAGAACGATCCTTGCGCAAGGGTGGCGAGCGATACCGGCACCGTGAGCGCACCGTCATGGGTGAACAGCCAGTCCAGGCCCAGGCGGATCGCCTGGATATCGCATTCGGCGGACAGGCCCAGGCGTACAGCCGGCGGCATGAAGATCGAGGCAGGCACGGGATCGGTGCCGGAGGCATCGTGGAGCGTCAGGCAGGCCTCGTGGTGCAGCAAGGCGCCGGAGAGGTCTTGCAAGGGCTGGGCAGATAGCGAGAAACGGTGCTGCTCCAGCGCCGTGACCAGCGCGTCGTGCCAACTGTATTCGCCGATGCGAGTGCTGTCGGCGGCCTGGCTTGCCGGCGTGATCTGGTCGTCGTCCGCGCTTTCGGCGCACATCAGTGCGTGGTCCAGACGCGCCAGGATGTCGCTCATGTTGTCACCCGGGGCAAACGCCGCCATGGCCAGCGCCCAGCGGCACCACCCGTATTTGTCCATGGGCACGCGCAGCGACCGCAACTCGCGCCGCACGCGTTCGGCCAGCACGCTGGCCTGCGGCGCCGACGTGCGCGGCAGCAGCAGGGCGAAATCCGATCCGCTGATCCGGGCGATCAGCGTGCCCGGGCCCCCAAATTCCTGCACGAGCTTGCGCAAGCGGTCCGAGGATGAGCGCAGCCACTGGTCAGTGAAGGCGCGCGACAGGTGGCGGTTGATTTGTGCGAGGTCCCGCTGGCGGAACATCAGCAGATGGCCGCCGGCCTCGTCGGATTTGTCGGCCAGCGCGATCCGGAACTGGTCGACAAAATGTTTGCGGTTCGACAGACGCGAGATGGGATCCCGGTAGATCTCGCTTTGCAGCGATTCGATGCGGGCATTCTGTTCCTCGACGGTGGCGGCAACGCGGCGCTGCGCGTCGACCAGCGCCTGATCCACGCCGGGCACTTCGCACGTACCGCTTAGCGGCGCATCGGCGCCGGGGGCGAGCGCACGCACGCGTTCGCAGATGTCGCGGGACGTGCGGGCCTCGATCCATCGCACGAGATTGGTGGCGAATAGCGCCCAGAAGGCGGCCGCGGCCAATACCAGACCCAGCACCCGGACGCCGCCTTGCCAGAGAGTGTCTCGAGCCAGGCGCGCATCGGCCTGCACGGTAAGGGTGCCCTTTGCCTGGCCGCCCGGAATGACGAACGGCCGGGAAACGGCCGGCGCCTCCATATTCAGCCAGGCTGCGCGCCAGTCGCGCTCCCGGCCTGCTTCAGCCGGCCCCGCCCGGCGTTCCACGCGCTGCGCGTTCCCTTCGTTCGTGATATTGACCAGGGCATACAGCCCCTGCCCGAACAGTTCATTGGCAAGCTCGACCTGCTCGCGATGGCTGCCCGAACTGTGCGACAAGGCCCACGCGAGCGCGTTTGCACCCGATTCGCTTTGCTGGGCGAGCTGTGTATTCAGATAGCGGTGTGCCGCCAGCATCCCGAGGGCTTGGGCGCCCAGCAGGATGAAGCCGATCAGAAGGGCGGAGCATAAAAGCAGCCGGCGTAGGGTGGGCATGTACTTGCGAGTCGCTTCCTGGGACCTGGATATCAAACGTGACACACGTTACGAAACGACAGCCGACAACGCTGACACTGTAATGGGACCTGTCACAGAACGCACAGAATATTACGAAATCCTCGGTCATATCAGACAAGGTGTGCAATTATTTCGTTCGTGAGAATTGCCCGTTTGAGAACTATTGAGACACTGCGTATTAATTTTTGGGGTTGCGGTGTCGTAGATGGGTCGTGGCATGGCGAGAGGACTGGCCAGCAACCGCCAATCCAGGACCCCACCATGACCGCTACGAGCACCATAGGATCCAAAGAAAGTCAGGAGAAAGGGGCGCGTTGCCTCCGAAATGTGGCGTTTTTTTGCGAAAACAATGCATAATTTAAAATATGTTACAGCCCCCGGGCCCGTGGTCGGGCCGCAACGCCGGGGGCTTTTGGATAGGGGGGCTCCGTGCGTGAGAGTTACCTGCTCGCACTGTGCCTGACGCTCGCCGGCGCACTTGCAGCGATCAGTCTGCTGTTCTTCCGCCGGGAGCGCGCGTTACGCCGCCGCCTGACGCGGGATGAACTGACCGGCCTCCTCAGCCAACAGGAGTTGCATCGTCGCGTGCGTGCCTGGCTGGGACAGCCCCAGGGTACGACGCGTCGTGGCGCTTTTTTTCTCGTCAGTTTCGAACACTACGCACAGATCAGCGCCATGCTGCGCGCCGGTGAAGACCAGGCGTTGCTGGTTCAGGTGGCGGATCGCATCAGCCTGGTCGCCCGCACGCTCGGCGGGATGGCCGCGCGGACCGGGACTGATTCGTTCACCGTCTGTGTTCCCGGCGTGGACGAGGAGGGCGCCGCCCAGGTGTCCGCCAAGCTGCTGGCCGACCTGAGTGCCCCCTATGAGCTGGGCGCACGTCCCCTGATCGCAGTCTTTCGGATCGGCGCTGCCCTGTATCCCGCCCATGGCCGCAGCGTCGAGGAATTGCAACGCTGCGTGCAGGTAGCGATGGTGCCGCTCAAGGACCGGGGCGGCGAGGGCTGGAATCTCTTCGATTTCCGGCTGTTGGCGCGGCAGCGGGACCAGCAGGGACTGGAGAACGACCTGAGGCTGGCGCTGACGACGCCGGCCATGGAACAGTTCGAACTCTATTACCAGCCGGTCTGCGACAGCGCGACCGGCGTGGTGCAGGG
>CBHWAL010000470.1:0-3897 GCA_966111495.1 uncultured Achromobacter sp.
AAGGCTGGACCTATCGCCAGATCCGCCAGGCGCTGCGCGAAAACACGGACGTCAAGCAGACGCTGGGTGAGGTCAGCGACGAAGAATTGCTGGAACGGCTGGGCTCGACCATCAAGCACCCCGAAGGCCTGTTCTTCCCCGACACCTATGTCTTCACGCCGGGCAGCACCGATTTCGACCTGCTGCGCCGGGCCTACCAGGAAGGCCAGCGCATCCTGAACGACACCTGGGACAAGCGCCAGTCCGACGTGGCAGTTGCCACGCCCTATGAGGCGCTGGTGCTGGCGTCCATCATCGAAAAGGAAACCGGCCATGGTCCGGAGCGCCGCCGCGTGTCGGGCGTGTTCACCAATCGGCTGAAGATCGGCATGCTGCTGCAGACCGACCCGACCGTGATCTACGGCATGGGCGAGGCCTATCAGGGCCGCATCCGCAAGCGCGACCTGCAGACCGACACGCCCTGGAACACCTACACGCGTCCGGGCCTGCCGCCCACGCCGATCGCCGCGCCGGGCCGGGCAGCCTTGCTGGCCGCCGTGCAGCCCGAACAGCACAAATTCCTGTATTTCGTGTCGCGCGGCAATGGCACCAGCGAGTTCTCGGCCAATCTGTCCGAGCACAACCGCAACGTTGCCCGCTACATTCTTGGTCAGGGCCAGCGTTCCACGCCTGCGCCAACCCCTGCGCCCGCCGCCGCGCCGGCAACGCCCGAACCCGAATCAGCACAAGGACAAGATCAATGACCTCACGCGGACGTTTCATTACGCTGGAGGGCGTGGACGGCGCGGGCAAAAGCACGCACACGGACTGGATCGCGGATTTCCTGCGGGGTCAGGGCGTGGACGTCGTGTCCACCCGGGAGCCCGGCGGTACGCCGCTGGGCGAAAAACTGCGTGCGCTGGTGCTGAACGACGCCATGGGGCTGGACACCGAGACGCTGCTGATGTTTGCCGCCCGCTGCGAACACGCGCGCCAGGTCATTGAACCGGCGATTGCGCGCGGCGCGTGGGTCGTCTGCGACCGCTACACCGACGCCAGCTATGCCTATCAGGGTGGCGGCCGCGGCCTGGGCGCCGAGCGCGTCGCGGTCCTGGAAGACTGGATGCGCGCCGGCCGCCCCGATCGGACCTGGCTGTTCGACGTGCCGCTTGAAGTCGCGCGGGCGCGGCTGGCCGATGCGCGCGAGCCCGACCGCTTCGAGCGCGAAGGCGCGGCGTTCTTCGAGCGCACCCGCGAGGCCTACCATGCCCGTGCCAAGGCCGACCCCGGCCGCATCCGCGTCGTCGATTCCACCCGTTCCATCGCCCAGATCCGCACCGAGCTCGAGGCGGGCCTGCGCGAGCTGCTGGCCGTTCCTGCATGAGCGCGCCCCAGTTTCACCCCTGGCAGATGGAGACGGCCCGCGCGTGGCTGGGCAATCGCGACCGGTTCGCGCATGCCTGGCTGGTGCACGGGCTTGCCGGCATCGGCAAGCTGGATTTCGCCATCGCCGCGGCAGCCAGCCTGCTGTGCGAGACGCCCGAGAACGGGCTGGCGTGCGGCCACTGCGCCGCCTGCAACTGGTTCGCCAGCGGCAATCACCCCGACCTGCGCCGTATCCGCCCCGAGGCGGTGGCCGTGGAAGAGGGCGCGGACGCGGCTGAGCAGACCGAAGACGCCGAGCCGGCGGCAGGCGCCGCCAAGCGCGCGCCTTCCAAGGAAATCCGCATCGATCAGATCCGGTCGCTGGAGTCGTGGTTCAACACCGCGACCCACCGCGGCGGCTGGCGCGTGGCGCTGCTGTACCCGGCCCATGCGCTGAACGTCGTGTCGTCCAACGCCTTGCTCAAGGTGCTGGAAGAACCGCCTCCCCATACCGTCTTCCTGCTGGTCGCGGACGCGCCGGACCGGCTGCTGCCCACGCTGGTGTCGCGCTGCCGCCGGCTGCCGCTACCCGCGCCCGACGCGGACACGGCGCTGCAATGGTTGCGTGACCAGAACGTGGAACCGGCGCGCGAGTGGCTGGCCGCCGCGGGCGGCGCGCCGCTGGCGGCGTTGCGCCTGGCGCAGTCGGGCGATTCCGCCTGTCCGGCCTGGCTGGGCCAGTTGGTCAATCCGTTGTCCAAGGGCCAGACGCCCGATGTCGGCACGCTGGCCGAAGCCCTGGAAAAGGTGGCGGCGGCTGAATGGATCGATGCCTTGCAAAGGCTGTACACCGATCTGATGCTGGCCAGCGCCGGCGCGCCGGTGCGCTATTTCCCGTCGCTGCAAGCCGGCGTGGCGCAGGTTGCCGCCCGTATCAATCCCGCGCGCGTGGCAGAATCGGCCCGCTGGCTGACGCGCCAGCGCGCCCTGGCCACGCACCCCCTGAACGCCAAGCTGTTCGCCCACGCCACCCTGCAACGCGTGGTGCTATCCTGCCAGGCGTAAGCCCTACCAGACTCTCCATGTACGTCGATTCACACTGTCATCTGAATTTTCCCGAGCTTGCCAACGATCTGCCGGCCATTCTTGACCGCATGACGGCCAACCAGGTCACGCACGCGCTGGTTGTCAGCGTCAACATGCCGGAATGGCCCGGCCTGATGTCGCTGGTCGAGCCCGAGCCGCGCCTCTGGGCGTCGGTGGGCGTGCACCCTGACTACGAAGACACGCCGGACCCTACGCCCGAAGAACTCGTGCGCCTGGCCGAGCATCCCAAGGTCGTGGCCATCGGCGAAACCGGGCTCGACTACTACCGGTTGTCCGAGCCGCTGGACTGGCAGCGCGAACGTTTCCGCCGCCATATCCGCGCGGCGCGCGACGCCGGCCTGCCGCTGATCGTGCACACCCGGTCGTCCGCCGAGGACACCGTGCGCATGCTGGCCGAGGAAAAGGCGGCCGAGGCGGGCGGTGTCATGCACTGCTTCACCGAGACCTGGGAAGTGGCGCAAGCCGCGCTGGACCAGAACTTCTACATTTCGCTGTCCGGCATCGTCACGTTCAAGAACGCGCAGATCGTGCACGAAGTGGCCGCCAAGGTTCCGCTGGACCGGCTGCTGATCGAAACCGATTCGCCGTACCTGGCGCCGGTGCCGTTTCGCGGCAAGCTCAATGATCCGTCCAAGGTGATCCACGTGGCCGAGAAGATCGCGGATCTTCGCGGCATCACGGCGGCCGAGGTCGCGCGCGCGTCCACCGACAATTTCTTCAAGCTTTTCAGCAAGATAAAGAAATAGTCATCCCGATTCACTGAATCCGCATTCAAGGACAGCCATGGCCATCCGCATCGCCTCCGCTCACAAAGCCTTTCTGTCATGCGGCCGCGCCGGTCTCTTGGCGCTGGCCATTGGCCTGGCCGCACCCGCCGCGCAAGCCGCCAATCCCGGCGACTGGTGGGTCTACGTCGCCAACGATTACCCCGACGACATCCGCGATCTGCTGGCGCAGGGCTCCGACCCCAACGTGCGTTACAAGAACGGCCAGCCCGCCATCATGCGCGCCGTCGTGGACAACGCCTGGAAGGTCTTTGACGTGCTGGCCGCGGACAAGCGCACCGACATCAACGCCGAGAACCCCGCGGGCGAGACCCCGCTGATGTACCTGGCCATCGCCGGGCAGACCGAACGCGCCAAGAAGCTGATCGCGCGTGGTGCGCAGGTCAACCGCCTGGGCTGGACGCCGCTGCATTACGCCGCGTCCAAGGGGCAGATGGAAATGGCGCGCCTGCTGCTGGCGAACAAGGCCATGGTCAATGCGCCCGCGCCCAATGGCGAGACGCCGCTGATGATGGCGGCGCTGTCGGGACGCAAGCCCATGGTCGAGTTGCTGCTCAAGTCCGGGGCTGACGTCACCACGCAGGACACGAAGGGGCAGAACGCGGCCGCGTGGGCGGCCACGGGCACGTCGGAGTCGCTGGCCGCCGCGCTGACGGCCGTG
>CBHWAL010000471.1:0-3893 GCA_966111495.1 uncultured Achromobacter sp.
GGCTGGTGTATCATCATTTGCAAGATTTGATCCCCTATCCGATTCATGCGCTTGCGCTTGACGCCCAGGCTCCCAAATAGAAAGTCAAAGGATATTCATGAAACGCATCGTCATGCTGGCTGCGGCCTGCGTCATCGCCGTGCCTGCTTTTGCGCAAAACGTGGCTACCGTCAACGGTAAAGCCATCCCGCAAAAGAGCCTGGATCAATTCGTCAAGCTCCTGGTCGGCCAGGGCGCCACCGATTCGCCGCAACTGCGCGAACAGGTCAAGCAGGAAATGATCAACCGTCAGATCTTCGTGCAAGCCGCCGAATCCAGCGGCATCGCCAAGCAGGCTGACGTCCAGACCGAAATCGAACTGGCCCGCCAAGGCATCCTGGTTCGCGCCCTGATGGCCGACTACCTGGCCAAGCACCCGGTCACGGACGCCCAGGTCACCGCCGAATACGAAAAGATCAAGAAGGAACAGGCCGGCAAGATGGAATACAAGGTTCGCCACATCCTCGTCGAAGACGAGAAGAAGGCGAACGACCTGCTGGCCCAACTGAAGAGCAACAAGGGCAAGTTCGACGACCTGGCCAAGAAGAACTCCAAGGACCCCGGCAGCGCCGAAAAGGGTGGCGATCTGGGTTGGGCTCCTCCGACCAACTACGTGCAGCCGTTCGCGCAAGCCGTGACGCAACTCAAGAAGGGCCAACTGGTCGACAAGCCGGTCCAGACCCAGTTCGGCTGGCACATCATCATGGTCGACGACACCCGTCCGGTCGAATTCCCGCCGATGGATCAAGTCCGTCCGCAACTGGAAGAAATGCTGCGCCAGCAAACCCTGGCCGACTACCAAAAGCAACTGCGCGAAAAGGCCAAGATCCAATAAGGCCCGCTCTGCTCAGAAAACTGCCCGCCGATCGCGGGCAGTTTTTTTTTGCGCGCTCGGCAACGTGCATAGGTGTCAGACACCCCATGAGACGCCGCCGCAAGCTGGCGACCACCTCTTCGGGGTGTCTGACACCGTCCCCAAGCAAGCAACAAAAAGGGCTGCGCGCCGGCGGCGTGCAGCCCTTCGTTCGAACGCGGCAACGTCCAGGCTAGGAAACGCCCAGCAGCGCCTTCAGCCCGTCTTCATCCAGCACCGGCACACCCAGTTCCTGAGCCTTGGTCAGCTTGCTACCCGAATCCTCGCCCGCCACCAGATAGGCCGTCTTCTTGGACACCGAGCCGCTGACCTTACCGCCGGCCGCCTGGATGTGCATCGAGGCTTCTTCGCGTGTCCAGTTCGGCAGCGTGCCCGTCAGCACGAAGGTCTTGCCGGCCAGCGTGTCGGCTTGCGGCGCGGCTTCGGCCACGGGATTCACGCCCTGCGCCTTGAGCTGCCCGATCACGTCGCGGTTGTGCTGTTCGGCAAAGAAATGACGGATCGACGCGGCCACCACGGGCCCCACGTCCGGCACCGACGACAAGGCGTCCTCGTCGGCGTCCATGATGGCGTCGATGCTGCCGAAATGCCGCGCGACGTCACGCGCCGTGGTCTCGCCCACGTGCCGGATGCCCAGCGCGAACAGCAGGCGGGACAGATTCGGCGAGCGCGCCTTCTCGACGGCGGCCACCAGGTTGTCGGCCGACTTCTGGCCCATCCGGTCCAGGCCCACGAGTTCCAGCGGACGCAGGCTGTACAGGTCGGCCAGCGTCTTGACGCGGCCGCTGTCCACCAATTGGTCCACGAGCTTTTCGCCCAGGCCTTCGATATCCAGCGCCTTGCGGCTGGCAGCATGCCACAGCGTCTGCTTGCGCTGGGCGCCACAGAACAGGCCCCCGGTGCAGCGCGCGATGGTTTCGTCTTCCAGGCGTTCGATGGCCGATCCGCAGACCGGGCATTCCGTCGGCATGACGAATTCCCGCGCATCCTCGGGCCGCTTTTCCAAAACCGGGGCCAGCACCTCGGGAATCACGTCGCCGGCGCGCCGCACAATGACCGTATCGCCGATGCGCACGTCCTTGCGACGGATCTCGTCTTCGTTGTGCAGCGTGGCGTTGGTGACGGTGACGCCGCCCACGAACACGGGCTTGAGCCGCGCGACGGGGGTGATGGCGCCCGTGCGGCCCACCTGCACTTCGATGTCCACCAGCGTCGTGGTGGCCTCTTCGGCGGCAAACTTGTGCGCCAGCGCAAAGCGCGGGGCGCGCGCCACGAAGCCCAGCACCTTCTGCGCCGGCAGGGAGTCCACCTTGTAGACCACGCCGTCGATGTCGTAGGGCAGGTTCGCGCGCAGGGCGCCCACCTTGGCGTAGAAGCCCATCAGGCCTTCCGCGCCGCTTGCGCGGTGGTTGTGCACCACATTGACCGGCAGCCCCAGCGAGGACAGCCATTCCAGCATGGCACCGTGGGATTTTTCAGGTAGTTGCGACGCCTGTTCCGCGCCGGCCGAGGCTTCATCAAACTGGCCGCTTTGCGAGCCGGGCAGGCCTTGGACCTCGCCCCAACCATAGGCAAAGAAGCGCAGCGGCCGCTTGGCCGTGATGCGCGGATCGAGTTGGCGCAGGCTGCCTGCCGCCGCGTTGCGCGGATTGACGAAGATCTTTTCGTCGCGCTTGGCCTGCGCCGCGTTCAGCTTTTCGAAGTCGGCGCGATTCATCAGCACCTCGCCGCGCACCTCCAGCACCTTTGGGGCCTTGCCCTTCAGTTGCAGCGGAATCGCCTTGATCGTGCGGATGTTGGACGTGACGTCCTCGCCCGTCTGGCCGTCGCCCCGCGTGGCGGCCTGCACCAGGCGGCCGTCCTCGTAGCGCAGGCTGATCGCCAGGCCGTCGAGCTTCAGTTCACAGAAGTAGTCCGGCTGCTGCGCCGGCCCTAGCATGCCGGCGCCCCGTAGCGTGTCGGTGACACGGCGGTCGAAGGCGGCGACTTCCTCTTCGGAAAACGCGTTGTTCAGCGACAGCATCGGCACCACGTGGCGCACGCTGCCAAACGCGGACACCGGCGCCGCGCCCACGCGCTGCGTGGGGGACTCCGGTGTGACCAGATCCGGGTGCTCGGCCTCCAGGGCCTGCAAATCCCGCATCAGCCCGTCGTATTCGGCATCCGAGACGGAGGGCTCGTCGTAAACGTAATAACGGACGTTGTGCTGCTCGATCTCGGCGCGCAGCCGCGCGGCGGCTTGCGCCGGATTCTCGCCGGACCCGCTGGCCATCAGGCAAACACGCGCTGGGCGCGCTCGCTGCCGGCGGGCAGGCCGGCTTGTTCAAGCTGGCCGAACAGGACCTGCAGGCGCTCGTCGATGACGGTCTCGGAGCCGTCGGCCAGGGGCTTGCCCTGATCGTCGACCAGTTCGGCGCGCAGGCGCGAGGCCAGGTCGCGGCCCACGTCGACCATGCGGCCAAACGCGCGGGTGTCGGCGGGGCTGCAAGGCACGTCGAGCAACAGGTACAGGCGCTCGATGCCGCCCATGCCCGCGTCGAAGGCTGCGCCGTCCGCGCGGGCCAGCGTGAAGCGGGCCACGCCGTTCTCGTTGGGCCAGGCAAGGCGGTTGCCGTCGGCAACGAAACCGACGTCGCGCGCCACGGCCAGCACTTCGGCCGCCGGCTGGGCCGAGCCCAGCAGCAGGGTCAGGCCGACCTGGGTGTCCAGGGCCGCGCAGGTGTCGTCCAGGCGGGCGCCCTGCTCCAGCACGGCTTGCTGGTCGGGGCCTTCAATCGTGGCGTCGAAGCGCTCGGCCATGTCCTGGGCACGCGCCCAGGCCTGCGACCATTCGATGGCGGTCAGGGGACCGCTGCGGTTGGCCAGCAGCACGGCAAGCTGCATGGACGCATAGGACTCGCCCGAATGGACGCGCGCGCGGTGGCGGCGCTGGTCGGTTTCGGCGAACACGCGCATGGGCTTGCGGCCCACGCTGCGCAGG
>CBHWAL010000472.1:0-3892 GCA_966111495.1 uncultured Achromobacter sp.
GGCTTCTTCTAAGACCCGCTGTACGGCGGCAACGCCGACATGGTGGGCTGGAAACTCGTGGGGTTTCCCGGCGCGTTTGCCTCGTTCTCCAACGACATCGAGCGCCACGGCGTGATCTGGGCCGGCCAGCCGGTGTCGATTGCCAACGCCGTGGGTCACAAGATGACGCCGGGAGGCAAGCATGGCTAAGACGCTACCTGCGGTCGACGTGGCAATCATTGGCGGCGGGTGGACCGGCGCCATCATCGGCAAGGAACTCGCGGCCGCCAATCAACGGGTCGTGGTGCTGGAACGGGGCGAGGCGCGCTGGCCTTCGCCCGATTTCCAAGGACCCAACGTCCACGACGAACTCAAGTACACGCGGCGCCACGAGCTGCATCAGGACGCCGCGACGGAAACCTACACGTTCCGCAGCAACACGGACCAGAAGGCGCTGCCGATGCGGCGCTGGCAATTCGCCTACCCCGGCACGCACCTTGGCGGCGCGGGCAATCACTGGTCGGGCGCCTACTACCGTTTCGATCCCACCGATTTCGTGATGCGCAGCCATTACACCGAACGCTATGGCGCGGACATCTTCGACAAGGAGCTGACCTGTCAGGACTGGGGCATAACGTACGACGAGCTGGAACCCTACTTCGACCGCTTCGATTACCTGATCGGCGCGTCGGGCCAGGCCGGCAACATCAAGGGCGAAAAGCAGGAAGGCGGCAATCCGTTCGAGCCATGGCGCTCGCGGCCCTACCCCAACCCGCCCATGAAGGTGCCCTACGCACCCGCGCTGTTCGGCGAGGCCGCGCGCAAGCTGGGCTATCACCCTTACGTGCAGCCGTCCGCACTCTGTACGCGGCCCTATGTCAATACCGAAGGCCTGCACATGAGCGCGTGCGTGTACTGCGGATTCTGTTCGAACTTCGGCTGCGAGCACTTTGCCAAGGCCTCGCCGCAGGTCTGCATCCTGCCCGTGGCCATGAAGATGGAGAACTTCGAGATCCGCACCGGCGCGCACGTGCTGCGCGTGGAGCTGACGCCGGACAAGAAGCGCGCCCGCGGCGTGACGTACGTGGACGCGGCCGGCGAAGAGGTCTTCCAGCCCGCCGAGCTCGTGTTCCTCTGTGCATTCGGCATCAACAACGTGCGCCTGCTGCTGCTGTCTGGCATCGGCAAGCCGTTCGATCCGGTCACGAACACCGGCGTCGTGGGCCGCAATTACACGCACCAGACCACCTCGGGCGTGAATCTCTTTTTTGACGAGTCGGTCAATATCAACCCGTTCATGGGGGCCGGCGCGGTCGCGGTGACGATGGACGATTTCAGCGCCGACAACTTCGATCACGGGCCGGTGGGCTTTGTGGGCGGCGGCTATCTGCAGATCCAGGTGGTCAGCGGCGCGCCGATCGGGTTTCATCCGACGCCCAAAGGCACGCCGTCGTGGGGGTCGGAATGGAAGAAGGCCGTCGCGCGCCACTACAACCATGCGGCGAACATCACCATCACCGGCTCGGCGCAGCCGTGGCGCGGCGGTTATCTGAGCCTGGACCCCACCTACAAGGACGCCTGGGGCCTGCCGCTATTGCGCGTGACGTACGACTTTCCCGACAACGACATCCGCATGTCGGCGTTTTTGACCGAGAAAGGCGATGAGATCGCGCGGGCCATGAAGGGCATCGTGCGCACCGAGCCCGGTCCGCGCAAGCGGCCGTTCTCCGCCACGGCCTACCAGTCCACCCACCTGACGGGCGGCGCCGCGATGGGCGATGATCCCAACACCAGCGTCGTCAATCGCTACGGGCAGTCGTGGGACGTTCCCAACGTGTTCGTCACGGGCGCGGCGCTCTTTCCGCAGAACTCGGGCTACAACCCGACCGGCACCGTGGGCGCCACCGCCTACTGGATCGTAGAGAAAATCAAGGCGGACTATCTGCGTTCGCCGGGCCCGCTGGTGTCATCATGATCGAACATCGCAAAGGCATCTTCTTCACCCTCGGGCTGATGATCGCGGTGCCGGTCATCACGCTGGTCGCCACGGGAATCCAGATGATGGGCGCCGGGGGCGACGAGGCGATCCGGGCCTCCGCCGTGCCCCAGCCGCCGCCGCAAGCGGCCAGCCCGGCGCCGCAGGTCCCGGGCGGGCAAGCCACGGCCGGACCGGCCGCCGCGCCGGCAGCACCCCGGGCAGCGCCTGCCGCGCCGGCCACGCCTGCCGCATCGGGCGCCACCCCCGCACCGATGAAACCCGTGCCCGGGCGCAGCGCCACCGATTTCACCGCGTCGCGCCCCGATTGGGAAAAGTGGCTGCGCGAGGCCGACCCCGAGGCGGGCAAGCAGCTTGCCGCCAACGGCAAACCCGGCGCCGCCGTGCAGGCCTGTGTGGCCTGCCACGGCCCGGCGGGCATCACGCCCACGGGCGGCATCTTCCCGAACCTTGCCGGCCTGCGCAGCGAATATTTGGCAAAACAGCTTGCCGACTTTCGCGCAGGCACGCGCGTCCAGCCGCTGATGAACACCATTGCCCGCGCGCTGACCGAAGAAGAAATCGGCCAGGTGGCCGCCTACTACGGCACCCTTGCCGGACCGCCATTGCACGTGGGCGAGTTCGGCGGCGAGGCGGCCCGCAGGCTGGACGTCGACGGCGATGGCGCACGCGCGCTGCCCGCCTGCGCCAACTGTCACGGCATGCGCGGCATGGGCGAAGGGCCGCTGCTGCCTCGGCTGGCCGGCCAGTCGCGGGAATACTTCACCGACCAGATGAACGCGTTTCGCACTGGCTCGCGGCAGAACGACGACGTGGGCGTGATGCGGGCGTTTTCGCAACGGCTGACCGATGCCGAGATCCAGGCGCTGGCGGCGTATTACGCCGGGCCCGCGCCCACGCCGCGCTAGCTTCGCGGTAGGAATGCGGTAGGAACACCCCGGGGGGAGTACAATCGCGCCCGCCGCACCCGCAATGGGTGCGCGGCCGCGGCACTGTCGCGGTCCCAGATGGACCCGGCTTGCCGGGTGGCTCGGCCGGGCGCCTATCCCTCGGACAACTTTCAAGCACCACGGGCGTTCGCCCTTTATTTGCCAAATTCGGTTGCCGCATTCGGTTGCCAAATTCACCTGCCGCGCACGCCGGCAGCGCGATCCACGCCTGGCGCTTGTTCAATTCTGCTTAGCCAATCGATGTCAGTTCTTTCCAAGCTTCGCCGCGAATGGATGGCCAATCCGCGCGCGGACATTCTGTCGGGCGTGCTCGTCGCCCTTGCCCTGATCCCCGAAGCCATCGGCTTTTCCATCATCGCGGGCGTCGACCCCAGCGTGGGCCTGTACGCCTCGTTTTCCATCGCATTCATCATTGCGTTCATGGGTGGACGGCCTGGCATGATCTCGGCCGCCACGGCCGCCGTCGCGGTGCTGGTCGCCCCGCTAGTGCGCGACCACGGGGTCGGCTATCTATTTGCCGCCACCGTGCTGATGGGGGTCGTGCAGATCGCCGCCGGCTTCCTGCGGCTTGACCTCTTGATGCAGTACGTGTCGCGCTCGGTCGTAACCGGCTTCGTCAACGCGCTGGCCATCCTGATCTTCATGGCGCAGCTGCCGCAGTTGATCGGGGTCACGTGGGTGACCTACGCCATGGTGGCCGCCGCGCTCGCCGTCATCTATCTGCTGCCGCGGCTTACCACCGCCGTGCCGTCGCCGCTGATCGCCATCATCGTGATGACGGCCGTTTCGATCTTTGCGGGCCTGGACGTCAACACGGTGGGCGACATGGGCACGTTGCCGTCGGCGCTGCCGTCGTTCATGATTCCCGACGTTCCGTTCACAATGGAGACGCTGCGCATCATCCTGCCTTACTCGCTGACGATGGCCGCGGTCGGTCTGCTGGAATCGATGATGACGGCGCAGATCG
>CBHWAL010000473.1:0-3891 GCA_966111495.1 uncultured Achromobacter sp.
CCTGACACGATGCGGCCCAGCGTGGATTTTCCACAGCCCGACTCACCGACGATGCCGATCACCTCGCCTGGCCTGACCGCCAGGTCGACGCCGGCCACGGCATGCACCACCTGCGTCTTCAGGCCCGCGCCCAGCAGATTGGCGATGCGGCCGGCCAGATCCACCGGCTGCACGAAGCGCAGTTCGACGCCGCGCAAGGCGAGGATCGGCGTGGGATTGTTCAGGGCCTCATTCATGTCGCGTCCGGCGCTCCAGCATGCCAGCAGCGCACCCATTGCGCCGGGCGGACCTCGACGGGCGGCGGCTCGGCCAGACAGGCGTCCGTAGCTCGCGGACAGCGCCCACGAAACGCACAGCCCTGCGGCAGGTTGAGCAGCGACGGCGTCATGCCGGGAATCGGCACCAGCGGCTTGCCGCGCGACGCCGGCGTCGGAATCGACGCGATCAACCCATGCGTGTAGGGATGCATCGGGCGCCGGATGACCGCCTCGGTGCTGCCCGTTTCCACGACGCGCCCCGCATACATCACCGACACGCGGTCAGCCAGACCCGCCACCACGGCCAGGTCATGCGTGATCCAGATGAGGCCGGTTCCCGTTTCGCGGCAGAGCTTCTGCACCTCGAACAGAATCTGGCCTTGTATCGTGACGTCGAGCGCCGTCGTGGGCTCGTCCGCAATGATCAGGCGTGGTGAATTCAAGAGCGCAATGGCAATGGCCACACGCTGGCGCATGCCGCCCGACAGTTGATGCGGATACGTCCGCAGCCGCTCCTCCGGCGACGGAATGCCGACCATCGCCAGCGTCTGCAGCGCGCGCCGGCGCGCCTCGTCGCGAGACACCCTGGCGTGCGCCTGCACCGCCTCGATCATCTGCGTATCCACGCGCAGCACCGGATTGAGCGTCATCATTGGGTCCTGGAAGATCATCGCGATTTCCTGTCCCCGTAGCTGGCGCCAGCGCGCGGGCGTCGCGGCGCGCAGGTCCTCGCCGTTGAGCAGCACCTGGCCATCGACAATGCGGCCAGGTTCATCCAGCAGGCCCATCAAGGAAAAACCCGTGATGCTCTTGCCCGATCCGGACTCGCCGACGAGGCCCAGGATCTCGCCCTCGGCCAGCGTCAGGTCCACGCCGTCCACGGCCTTCACCACGCCGTTGCGCGTGAAGAAATGCGTCTTCAGGCCATGCACCTCAAGTACAGGGCCTGGGCCAGGCAGGGGGCGTTGCGCCGCAAGTGTCTGCATCGCTCCCGTCCTCAATTCGCATGCCGCGGGTTGAGCACATCGCGCAGGTGGTCGCCCACCAGGTTGATGGCGACGATGGCCAGCGCCAGCGCGATGCCGGGAAAGAACGAACTCCAATATTGGCCGGACAGCAGGTATTCAAAGCCGTTGTAGATCAGCATGCCCAGCGACGGCTCGGTCACCGGCACGCCGACTCCCAGGAACGACAGCGTCGCTTCCAGCGCGATGGCGTGCGCCAGGTCGATCGTGGCGATCACGATGAGCGGCGGCATGCAGTTCGGCAGAACGTGCCGGAACAGCACGCGCGACCACGACAACGACATGCACCGCGCCGCCTCCACATATTCCTTGCCGCGCTCGACAAGCGCCGCGCCGCGTGCAGCGCGCGCAAAATACGCCCATTGCACGACGATGAGCGCGATGATCACCTTATCCACACCCTTGCCCAGAATCGCCAGCAACATCAGCGCCACCAGGATCGCCGGAAACGACAACTGGATATCCACAACCCGCATCAGCAGGGCATCGATGCGCCCGCCAAAGTAAGCGGCAATCAGCCCGACCGTGGCCCCAATGCCAAAGGCCGCCAGCACCGAAACGGTAGCCACCATGAGGCTCGTGCGCATGCCGTAGAGAATGGCGGAAAAGAGATCGCGCGCCTGGCCGTCGGTGCCCAACCAGTGCCGCATCGAACCATCCCCGCTTTCGCTACCTGGCTTGAGCTTCGAATCCATGATGTCCAGGCTGGCCAGATCGTACGGATTCTGCGGCGCGATCCACGGCGCCAGCAGCGCCGCCCCCACGATCACGATCAGCATCACCAGCCCCAGCGTGGCGAGCTTGCTGGCAAAAAAGTCCGACACGAAGCGGCGCCAGGGCGATTGCTCTTTCGTCGGGACCGGGGGCGGGGCAACGGTGGCGGGCGTATTCATCGGCGGCTATCCAGGCGTACGCGGGGGTCCAGCACCGTGTAGATGATGTCCACCACCAGATTCAACATGACCAGGAAGAAAACGATCAGCAGCAGATACGCCACCACCACCGGACGATCCAGGTTGATGATGGAATCGATCAGCAGCTTGCCCATGCCCGGCCACGAAAACACGGTTTCCGTCACAACGGCAAACGCCATCACCTGACCGAACTCCAGGCCCGCCACCGTCACCACGGGAATCAGAATGTTCTTGAGCAGATGCACGCCCAGCACGCGCTTTTCCGACAAGCCCTTGGCGCGCGCGAACTTGATGTAGTCCATCGGCAGCGCTTCGCGCGTGGCGGCACGCGTCACGCGGATGATCATCGCGCACTTGGCCAAGGCAATAGTCGCGGCTGGCAATGCCAGGCTCCGCCAGCCATCGAACGTCAACACGCTCAGCTGCAGCGAACCGATACTGACCGTGTCGCCGCGCCCGCCGGCGGGCACCCAGCCCAGCATCACCGCGAACACCATGATGAGCATCAGGCCCACCCAGAAATTCGGCAATGAAAACCCCAGCACCGAGCCTGTCATGATCGCGCGCGAACCCACCGCTGCAGGCTTCAAGCCAGCCAGAATGCCGAGCGGCACGCCGATCAGCACCGACAGCAGCATCGCCACACAGGCCAGCTCGACGGTCGCCGGCATGCGCTCCAGGATCAGGTGCATGGCCGGTTCGCCGGTCAGGAAGCTGTTGCCGAAGTCGCCGCGCACCGCTTGGCTCATGAAGATCAGGTACTGCCGCCACAACGGCTGGTCCAGCCCCAGCGATGCGCTGATCGCGGCGCGCTGCGCCTCGGTCGCTTCGGGACTGGCCAGCATCGAGACGGGATCGCCGACCATGTAAATGCCGGCAAAGACCAACGCCGACATGACAAGCATGACGACGATGGTCTGCAGCAGCCTTCTGACGATGGTTGCAAGCACGAGAGGTGGCCCGGCGCGCTTACTTCTTCAGCGTTGCGTTCTGCGCCAACGTGACCTGGTCAGGACGGCCCTGATAGCGGATGTCGTTCTTCATGGCCCAGACCGACAGCTCGAAATGCACCGGCAGCATCGCAAAGTCATCCATCGCGATATTGCTTGCCGTCGACAGCAACTCCGCGCGCTTGGCATCGTCCATCGTGGACGAGGCCTGCTTCACCAGGTCATCCATCTTGGGATTGGAATAGCGGCTGCGGTTCGTCGTGCCCTGGCCCGCCTCCGGATTGCGCGTCATCAGCAGCGACGTCAACGCGTTGGACATTTCACCGCTCGTCACCGACCAGCCCGCCAGATACGCCGAGAACGAATAGCTGTCGCGGTTCTTGAAGAACACCGGCGGCGCCATCGCGTCCACGCTGGTCTTCACGCCAATGCGCGTCCACATCGACGCGATGGCCTGCGCCACCTTCGAATCGTTGACGTAGCGGCCGGACGGGGATCCCAACGTGATCGAAAAGCCGTTCGGATAGCCCGCTTCCTTGAGCAGCGCTTTGGCCTTTTCGACATCGGCCTTGGGCGCCTTCGAATGTTCTTTGCTGGCGCCGAACATTGGGTAGGGCAGCAGATTGCCCGCAGGCAGGGCCACGCCGCCCATCACGCGCTCGACCAGCGCATCGCGGTTGATCGCCAGCGACAATGCCTCACGCACGCGCTTGTCCTTCATCGGGTTCTTTTCGGTGCCCTGCAC
>CBHWAL010000474.1:0-3879 GCA_966111495.1 uncultured Achromobacter sp.
TGGACACGGTCTCCGATTGGCATGAGGGGATTCTTCTTGCGAAGCGGGGCCGGTGTGCCCGGCGGGGACCGCTTCGTGCCATGCGCAAAGTCTGGGGCCGCGTGTTGCACGCGTCCAATACGGAATTGCGAATTCAGTGATAGCGAATCGTGTCGTGTGCGGTGCAAGGTGTCTGACACCCTTTGCACATCTGCCCGATGCGACGCCCGTCTCTCGAGGGTGTCAGACACCGGCCAGCGCAGCGCAGGCGGTCATTCCTGCCCGGGCGTCTTCTTTTCTTTCCGATGCGATCGGAACAGAAGATGGGTCGTCGCCAGATGAAAGCGCACGGCGATCTCGGCGCATTCGGGATCGCGCGCGCGGATGGCGGCGATGATCTGGCGATGGTGGTCCACGCTGCGCAGCATGTCGTCGCGGCCGTAGAAGTAGAACGAGCCGATGATGAGCGGCATGTCCAGCAGGTTTTCGACCAAAGACCGCACCCGCGCCGATTGCGCGGCTTCGAGCAGGGCGTGGTGGAACAGGTTGTTGTAGTGCTGGACCTGGGCGACGTGGTCGGGCGCGCCGGAGTTCACGGCGTCCAGCATGCACTGGTTGATGCGGTCCAGCTCGTCGATCTGTTCGGGTGTGGCGCGCTCGGCCGCGGTCTTGGCTGAATAGGGCTCGAGCAGCATGCGCAGCTCGAAGGCTTCGTCGATGTCGCGATCCTGCCAGCCCAGCACGACCGCGCCGCGCCGGCCTTCGCGGGTGACCAGGCCGTCCGCGATCAGGCGTTCGATGGCATTGCGCACGGGCGTGCGGCTGACGGAGAGCTGGGTCGCGATGTGTTCCTCGCGCAGCGGCTCGCCGGGCAGGAACGAGCCGGCCATCAGGCGGCGGCGCAACTCTCCGTACACGTAATCACTGGCGCTGGACATGACGCGGCTTGCCCTTCTGGGATTTCGAAGCTGGGACTATAACAACGGCGCGCGGGGCCATGGACGCCGAGGCATCGGCCGCCGCGCCCGCGGGTTCTACACGGTTACCCCGTGCTCCGCCAACCGCGCCAGAAAGCGCGGCCAGACCTCGGGATTGAGCAGCCGCGCCGGCTTGCGGCCGGCGAGCATGTCCATGATCTGCGTGGCCGATCCCTGCGCCACCTTGCGGCGGCCTTCGTGCGTGACGCCGCCCGTGTGAAAGGCGGCGGCCACGTCCGGACGCTGCAGGAGGCCGCTGCGCGGAGGCGGCGGTTCCACCTGCCACACGTCCAGGCCAGCGCCCGCAATATGTCCGGACTCCAGAGCCGCGAGCAGGGCGTCTTCGTCATGGATGCCGCCGCGCGCGGTGGAGACGAACAGCGCGCCGCGCTTCATCCGGCGCAAGGCGGCGGCATTGACCATCCCCCGCGTGACGTTGTTCAGCGGACAGTGCAGGCTGACGATGTCCGCCTGTTCCAGCAGCGCATCGAACGAGACCGGCGCCGCGCCGCGTTCGGCGATCTGTGCGTCCGTCAGCAGCGGATCGTACGCAATGACCTGCAAGCCGAAGCCCGTCGCAATCCGCGCAACCCTGCGCCCGATCTCGCCGATGCCCACGATGCCCATGATGCGGCCTTCGATCTCGTGGCCCATCAGCGCTTCACGGCTGACGGCGGTGCCCGCCCGCAGCGCGCCTTCCGATTCGCCCAGCCGCTTGACCAGCGACAGCAGCAGGGCAAAGGTCATTTCGGCGACCGACGCGGCATTGGCGCCGGCCTGGTTGACGACCGCCACGCCCGCGCGGGTGCAGGCGGCCACGTCCACCGTGTCGTAGCCGGCGCCGCCCGACGACACGCACAGCAACTGCGGGCACTGGGCCAGGAGATCCGCCGAAACCTGCCAGCGGGCCGGAACCTCGTCCTTGGCCGCGCTCACGTGGTACGCGTGCGCGCCGGCCAGGCCAGCGGCCGTCACGGCATCGCCGTCGGCCGGCAGCACGCGCAGGTCCAGCGTATCGTCCCGCGCAATGGTCTCGTCGAATACCGGATCGATCCAAAGATCCAGGCGCGCGACGCGCAGCTGGGGCCTGCCGACGGCTGCATCGCTCATGGCTAGACTCCCGTGCAACCCAACGAACGCAGGCGGGCGTCGACCCACGACGTATCCAGCGTGCCGGCGGCAATGTCCGCCAGCATCTTGGTTTCCACGTCGTGCTTGGC
Source organism: uncultured Achromobacter sp. (assembly GCA_966111495.1). Classification (GTDB taxonomy): domain Bacteria; phylum Pseudomonadota; class Gammaproteobacteria; order Burkholderiales; family Burkholderiaceae_B; genus Achromobacter. Next base: position 2,177 of record CBHWAL010000474.1, read on the forward strand.
CGCTGCGGCCTCAAAAATGGCCTGCGCCTGGTCGTACGGCACTGCCAGCAGCCCGTCGTCGTCGCCAAGAATCAAGTCGCCCGGGGCGATCGTCATGCCGTCCAGCGCGACCACGCAGTTGATCTCGCCGGGGCCGTCCTTGTACGGGCCGCGATGCGTGACGCCGGCCGCATAGACGGGAAAGGCGCTGCGGCGGATGGTGCCGCAGTCGCGGATGGCGCCGTTGATGATGATGCCCGCGATGCCGCGCGACTCGGCGTAGGTCGTCATGATCTCGCCGATGATCGCGTTGGTCAGGTCGCCGCCGGCATCGACAACGATGACGTCGCCCGGCTGCGCCAGGCTCAGCGCCTTGTGCACCAGCAGGTTGTCGCCGGGACGCGTGCGCACGGTGAGTGCGGGGCCGGCCAGCGGCGTGCCATCGTGCATGGGCCGCAGGCGCGCGCCGCCGGCCGTCATGCGCGACATGCAGTCGCTGACGTTGGCGACCGGCAACTGGCGGAATTTATCGACCAGTTCCTTGCTGACCGCGCGCTGGCGGGCGTGGATTTCAAAACCTGTCATCACTGCTCCTGATAGCTGAAAAGGTTCGGGCTTACTGCTTGGGGATGCCGGCTTCCTGCACGACCTTGCCGAAGGCGTCGTGGTCCGCGCGATGGCGGCGTGCCAGATCGTCGGGCGAGCCCTTGAGGACGCTGTAGCCGGCGTCTTCAAGCTTCTTGATCAATTCGGGGTTCGATTGCACCTTCTGCAGCTCGCTGTTCAGCGCGGCCACCACGTCGTCCGGCGTCTTGCCCGGCGCCATCAGGCCCCACCAGATCGACTGGTTGATGGTCGGAAAGCCGCTTTCGGGAAAGGTCGGCACGTCGGGCAGGGCGGGCGAACGCTCGCTCGCGACGACGCCCAGCGCGCGCACCTTGCCACCGCGGATCTGCGGGAGCAGCGACGCGACGGAGCCGACGTAAATGTCGATGCGGCCGCTGGCCAGATCGGGGAAGGCCTGGCTCCAGCCGCGGTAGGGCACATGCATCAGTTCCATGTTTGCCGCCTTGCGCCACAAGTAGCCGGTCAGATCGCCCGTGCCGCCGATGCCGGGAATGCCGAGCGAAACCTGGTTAGGACGCGCCTGCGCAGCCTTGACGACGTCGGCGATGGTCTTGAACGGCGAATCGGGCACCACGACGAAGACGCTGGGCGAGGACGCGACGGGGCCGACCGGCTTGAAGTCCTTGAAGGTGTCGTAGCTGAGCTTGCTGTAGAGCCAGGGGTTCAGCACGACGTTGTCGGTTTGCGCCATGACCAGTGTGTGGCCGTCGGGTTGGGCGCGCGCCGTGGCGTCCAGCGCCAGGTTCCCGCCGGCGCCGGGCTTGTTTTCCACCACGATGTTCCACCCGGCGTCCTGGCTGATCGCGCTGCCGATCATGCGCGTCAGGGTGTCGGTGCCGCCGCCGGGCGGGAACGGCGAAATCAGCGTGATCGGCGCCTTGCCCAGGTCGGCGGCGTGGGCAGTGGCGCAGCCCAGCACGAGCGTGGCGGCCAGCAGTTGTTTGAACAGTTTCATTGTCTTCCTCACAAGGCTTTATCTAAGATCGAGCCCCGCTCTGCGGCGGGACCGGTAATCAGGATTGGCGAGCCAGCGTGGTCAGCCAGGCCAGGCGCGCCTCGACCGAGTCGGGAGCCGGGCCTTCGCCCTTGGCGCGCGC
>CBHWAL010000475.1:0-3879 GCA_966111495.1 uncultured Achromobacter sp.
AGCAGTGGCTTGAGCTGCCGGGCTCGCTGGAAGAGATAGACCAGAGCGAAGCCTGATCCAAATGAAACCGGCCCCAATTTGGGGCCGATTTCTTTGGGCTTGCTGTTGCCCCCACGCTTACGCGGCAAGCCTTGGACGCGCGCCGGCGGTTCAGAGTACGGACGCTCGCGCAGGCGGGTGTGGTTGTCGATCACCGTGTCGATCACTTCGCGCAGAATGGTTTCCGCCAGATCGGGCGGCACGCCCGCTTCCAGCGCCAGGCGGCGGATGCGCTCGACCTGCTGGGTCTCGCGCTGGGGATCGACCAGGTCCATGCCGTGGTTGGTCTTCAGTTCGCCGATCATGTCCGTGCAACGGAATCGCACACCCAGCAGCAGCATGATCTGCTGATCGATCTCGTCGACTTCGGCGCGCAGGGACGCCAGCTCGGCTTTGGGGGAATCGTTGGTGGCCATATGTAGTCAACCCTGAACAATGTCGAGCTTGGCGATGCCCAGCGCCAACGTCTTGGCGCCTACGTCGCGGAAGTGGATTTCCGCCTGTGCGTCCTGACCCGCGCCGCTCAGACCGATGATGGTGCCGTCGCCGAAACGCGCATGACGGACGCCCTGACCCACACGATACTGCTTGTCGCCCACCGTGACGCCGGTGGCGACGCCGCGGGGTTGACGCGGCGCAATGGTGTTGGTCGGCTTGCGGCCGAAGGCATCGCCCCGGTTGCCGCCACCCCAGCCCGCGCCCGTGGCGCTGAGGGGCGCCAACCCGGCTTTGGGCGTCAACCACTTCAGGTGCTGCTCGGGAATTTCGTCCAGGAAGCGCGAGCGCATGGCGTAGCGCGTCTGGCCATGCAGCATCCGGCTTTGCGCCAGGCTGATGTACAGGCGCTGGCGCGCACGGGTGATCGCCACATACATCAGGCGGCGTTCTTCTTCCAGACCGGCTGGCTCGAGGATGCTGTTCTCGTGCGGGAACAGCCCTTCCTCCAGACCAGTGATGAACACGGCGTCGAACTCCAGACCCTTGGCGGCATGCACCGTCATGAGCTGCACGGCGTCCTGTCCTTGCTGGGCCTGGTTGTCGCCGGCCTCAAGTGCGGCATGCGACAGGAACGCAGCCAGCGGCGTCAGGTTGTCGCCCGTGACCGGCGGCGCGTCCACCACGCCCGGCATGAGCGTGGACGACGTGTCGTGGTCGGGCACCACGCCAGCGGGCATGCCGTCGTAGTTTTCCTCGGACGCGAACACCGCCGCGGCGGTGATCAGTTCGTTCAGGTTTTCCAGCCGCTCGGCGCCTTCGCGTTCGGCCTTGTAATGGGCGTTCAGACCGCTGGTCTCGAGCATGTGCTCGACCATTTCTGGCAGTGGCAGCTCGCGCGTTTCTTCGATCAGGCGATGGATCAGTTGTGCAAACTGGGCCAGATTCGAGCCGCCCTTGCCACCAACCAGCGCCACCGCGCCATACAGGCTGGTGTCGTGCTGGCGCGCGGCGTCGGCCAACTGCTCGAGCGTGCGCGCCCCGATGCCGCGCGTCGGAAAGTTGACTACCCGCATCCACGAGGTGTCGTCGTGCGGATTGGCCATCAGGCGCAGGTAGGCAAGCGCGTGCTTGATTTCCTGGCGTTCAAAGAAGCGCAGGCCGCCGTACACCTTGTACGGGATGCCAGCGGAAAAGATGGCGTGCTCGATGACGCGCGACTGCGCGTTGCTGCGATACAGCACGGCGATTTCGCGGCGGTCGCTGCCTTCGTGGATGAGCGAACGGATTTCGTCCACGATCCACTGCGCTTCCATGCCGTCGGAAGGCTGCTCGATGACGCGCACCGGCTCGCCTTCGCCCTGGTCGGTCCACAGATTCTTGCCCAGGCGGCCCGAGTTGTGGCCGATGAGAGCGTTGGCCGAATCCAGGATATGACCGAAGGAGCGGTAGTTCTGCTCCAGGCGGATGACGGTGCCGTGCGCGTAGTCGCGCTCGAAGTCGGCCATGTTGCCGACGTTGGCGCCGCGGAACGCATAGATGGATTGGTCGTCGTCGCCCACGGCAAAGATGGCCGCGCCCCCGCCGGCCAACAGGCGCAGCCACTTGTACTGCAGCGTGTTGGTGTCCTGGAACTCGTCGACCAGGATATGCCGGAAACGGCGTTGATAGTGCTCGCGCACGGGCGCGTTGCGCGACAGCAGTTCGTAGGCGCGCAGCAGCAGCTCAGCGAAGTCGACCACGCCTTCGCGCTGGCACTGGGCTTCGTAGAGCTGGTAGATCTCGATCAGGCGGCGGCGATGGGCGTCGTAGGCTTCAACGTCAGAAGGACGCAGGCCCTCTTCCTTGGCGCCGTTGATGAAGCGCTGCACATCGCGAGGCGGGTGCTTTTCGTCGTCGACGCCGTTGGCCTTCATGAGGCGCTTGATGGCCGCAAGCTGGTCCGTGACGTCGAGGATTTGAAAGCTTTGCGGCAGACCGGCGTCGCGATGATGCGCGCGCAGCATGCGGTTGCACAGACCGTGGAACGTGCCGATCCACAGGCCGCGCGTATCGATCGGCAGAATCGCCGACATGCGCGCCAGCATTTCGCGGGCGGCCTTGTTGGTGAACGTGACCGCCAGCAGCCCAAAAGGCGAAGCCTGGCCGGTTTGAATCAGCCAGGCCATGCGGGTGGTGAGCACCCGGGTCTTCCCGCTGCCCGCCCCGGCCAAGACCAGGGCGTGCTGCGGTTCTAACGTTACTGCGGCGCGTTGTTCAGGGTTTAGCTTCTCTAGCATCATGCCGCGTAGCGGCGCAGATGTTGAGCGAACTGCTCAAGCCCAGCGATGCCGCTTTGCTGGGCCCGCTGGCACCAGGCCTGCAGGTCGTGAAGAAGCTGTTCGCTGCTGGCGCTGGAGCTTTCCCAGATCCGGCCGAGTTCGCGGCGCATCTGCACCAGCGTCGACAGCGACTGGTTCTGGGCGATGGCCTTGTCCACGGCAGCCAGTTGCTCGGGCTGCAGGATTTCTTCGTTGCGATGGATGGCACGGCGCACGCTATGCAGCTTGGTGTAGCCGCATTCGGCGTTGCCTTCCTGACGCGAGGCCTTGAGCTTGGCCAGTTCTTCGCGGGCGGCGCTCTTGATCACGTCCGCATAGCGGGCCATGACTTCGTAGCGGTGCGTGATCACACCTTGCAGCGTGCGCAGGTCGATGCCCGTGCGGGAGTCGTCCAGCTTGAGCTTGGGCGCAACCTTCTTGATCTTGGCCAGGCCAAAGAACTTCAGGATGTTGATGTAGCACCAGCCGATGTCGAACTCGTACCACTTGGCCGAAAACTTGGCCGACGTGCCGTGGGCGTGGTGGTTGTTGTGCAGCTCTTCGCCGCCAATCACGATGCCCCACGGGAACACGTTGGTGCTGGTGTCCGGGCTGTTGTAGTTGCGATAGCCCCAGAAGTGGCCGACGCCGTTGACGACGCCGGCGGCCCAGAAAGGAATCCAGGCCATCTGGACAGCCCAGACAGTGACGCCGGCGGCGCCGAACAGGGCGACGTCGATGGCGAGCATGGTCAGCACGCCCCACAGGCTGTGCTTGCTGTAGACGTTGCGTTCGAGCCAGTCGTCAGGCGTGCCGTGGCCGAACTTGGCCATGGTTTCCTTGTTGTTCGATTCTTCGCGGTACAGCTCGGCGCCGCGGAACAGAACCTTCCAGATGCCGAACAGCATGGGCGAATGCGGGTCACCTTCCTTTTCGCATTTGGCGTGATGCTTACGGTGAATAGCCACCCATTCCTTGGTGACCATGCCGGTCGTCATCCAGAGCCAGAAGCGGAAGAAGTGCATGACGGCAGGATGCAAATCCAGACCGCGGTGCGCTTGGCTGCGATGGAGAAAGACCGTGACCGCGACAATGGTGATGTGCG
>CBHWAL010000476.1:0-3871 GCA_966111495.1 uncultured Achromobacter sp.
CGGCGGCTTCGACGAATTGCGGGCGTTGAACCTGTCAGATGCAGAGCGGCAGGCGGTGGACCTGAGCTGCCGCTACGACACAGCCGTATCCACGGCGTATCCTGACTTCTTTGCATCGCGGCGCAACTACGACGTCGGCATCGGTCAGAATGCCCGGGGCGAGCCCCGCGCGGGCGTGCTGGAACAGTCATGGCGCGCCGGCGGCGCCAGCATCGCGGAACTCTCCGCGCTGCAGGCGTTCATGCTGTCCCCGTCGCTCAAGACTGTGTCCGCCTTTACGCGCGAGCGCTACGGCACGGACGAACCGGCGCCCGCGTCGGAGCAATACGTGTATCGCGGCGAAGATTCCGCCGTCGGTATGATCACCAAATCGGGGGGCATCCTGGAGGACGACAATGGCCGCCTTTAGCGACCCAATCGACATCGAGGTGGCGGACCAGCGGCTGGCCGGCACCTTTCTCACGCCCGAAAGCAAGGTGCCGGGCGTGCTATTCATTCACGGCTGGGGCGGTGACCAGAAATTCGACCTGGCCCGCGCGAAGGGCATTGCCGCGCTGGGCTGCGTCTGCCTGACCTTCGACCTGCGCGGCCATGCCGCCACGCAGGCCCAGCAGATGCAGGTCTCGCGCGACGACAACCTGCGCGACGTAATGGCCGCCTACGACCGGCTGGCGGCGCACCCATCGCTGGACAGCGGCTCGGTGGCGGTGGTGGGCAGCAGCTATGGCGGCTACCTGGCCGCCATCCTGAGCGGACTGCGCCGCGTGCGCTGGCTGGGCCTGCACGTGCCCGCGCTGTACCGCGACGACGAGTGGATGCTGCCCAAGAACCAGCTAAACCGCGAGACGCTGCGCGCCTATCGCAACACGCACATCGAGCCCGAAAGCAATCGCGCCCTGTCGTGCTGCGCCAACTTCACGGGCGACGTGCTGATCGTGGAAGCCGAGCACGACGTCTATATTCCGCACTCCACAATCATGAATTACCGGACGGCCTTCCGGCGGTCGCATTCGCTGACGCACCGCATCCTGGACGGCGCGGACCACGCGCTGACCGACAAGGCCTCGCAGCAGGCGTACACGTCGATCCTGGTCAACTGGGTGACGGAGATGGTGATGGGCGCGCGGGTGGGACGGGCGCGTCCGGTGCCGTAGGCCCAGCCGGCGCCGGACATAAAACGAACGAAGCGGCTCAGGGCTTCGGGCTCAGCATGTCCGACAGCGCATCGCCCAGTTCCTTGACGGCGCCCGCCACCCCCTCGGCGGCGCCTTCTGCCCCCACCCCGATGGCGTGTCCGAACCCGCGCGCCACCTGCGCCGAAAAGCCGCGCGTGACCGAGAACTTGGGATTGTCCAGGCTGCCGGCCAGCGCGAATTCAAATCGGATAACACCGCTTTTGTCCTTCATGGCCGCCAGCACCGCCTTGCGCGGCAGCGAAAACAGGCTGCCGTCGCCGCTGAACTTCAGGTTGTGCAACGCGACAGTGCCGGACGCCTTGAGCTCGTGTCGGGCGATGACCGTCTTCATGTCCAGGTCCATGGATCCGCCGGACAGCGAGCCGGCGCCGTTATCGGCCAGATAAGGCGCCGCATGGCGGATGTCCATGTTGCGCGCCGCCACCGTGATGTCGGCGTCCGTGCCGCCCACCACCAGCTTGCCCTTAGCCCGCACGGTGGCCTCGCCATTGCGGTTGTCCTCGACCTTGCCGGAGAATTCCATGTCGCTGGCGGTGCCGTCGCCCGGAATCACGACGGGCTGCAGATGCGCCTGCACGTCCGTGAACGGAATACGATGCGGCGGTTTGGACACCGCGCCGTCCAGATAGACCAGGCGGCCATCGCGCAGGATCAGCTCGGCCACGCGGATCGGACCATTGCGCCGAGTCTTGCCATCGCCGTCGCCGGCGCGCAGCGCCGCTTGGAGCGCGGGGGAAATCTGCATGTCGCCATCGGGGCTGCGCACCACGGCGAAATCAAAGCCTTCGACGACGATTCGCTTGAACACGGCCTCGCGGCGCAGGAAGGCGGTCCACTCCGGTTCAAGTTCAACGCGCCGGGCACGCGCACCGGGCTGACCGGACGCGCCCGGCACGGTGACGTCGGTCAGCACCACCTGCCGCAAGCCGACCTGCACGTTGCCGACCTGGCTGCGGGGGCCCAGAATGCTGGCGATGCGCTGCTCGGCTACGCGGGTCGCGGCCAGCGCCAGCACTGCGAGCACCGCGCCGATCAACAGCAATATCGCCAGGGCGGTGCCCCAGCGTGACCGGCCACGCGCGTCAGCTGCGTTCGAACTCATTGTGGTTTCCGAAGTTGTACAGGACCGCGGCGCGAAACGCGCCGCATCCCTTGCACCATAGCGAGGCCCGGCGGCCGGCGCAACCAAAGCATCGTCCGGGATGCGCAATCGTTCATCAATGCTCGAAAAGGATGAGGCGGTTTGCGACGCCCGGACGTCTCATCGGTTTTACGCCTCAACCTTTCTCACGCCGCCACGACAGGCGCCAATAACGTTCGGGGCGGGATGCCAACGCGCCCGGTGCGATGGCCGGGGCCTTCACCGGCGCTGCATCGGGCGGGTCAAGTGCCAGGCTGCCGCGCGCGGCCAATGCGCGCTGCCGGGCGCGGTCAACGTCAACCTCTGCCTCAACGTCCAGCGGTGACGCCAGAATCCGGCGGCCCAGCAAATCGGCCAGGCGTTCCTGCACGGCCCCCGGCTCGGCTTCCGCGACCTCTTCATAGGCAATCCACTCAACGCGCTGAAACAACGCGCGCAGCGTCAGGCCTGCCTCGGACACGCGCACGTGCGCCGCGCTGTGCAGGCCCAGTGGCATCAAGACGACGCGAGGCCGCAGGGCGGACAATGCCGAGGCCAACGCGCCCGTCAGACGTCCCTCCTCGCCGCTTTCCAGATAGGCGTCGTGCAGCAGATCCATCTGCACGCCGCGCACCCCCAGCAGCGTCAAGGCGCGTTCGTTGCGCGCGCGGCGGTCAAGAACGGCCTGTTGCCCGTTCTTGAATCCGCTGCAGCGATCCGCTGCGCTGCCGGCTTCGGGCGCCAGCGGCAAACCGGAGTACACCGTCAGCACAGTGCTATCCGGACGCGCCGCAAGCAGGCCCGCACAACTGACGACGGCGTCGTTGAAGCAGGGAGAAACCGCGATCAGTCTTCCTTCGCGAAGCATGCCGTCCTCGCTATCCGGCTTACCAGTAAGGCGGTTGGTTGTAGTACTGATGGATGCCGCGCGCCCAGGTTTCATCCGCCATGCTGGGCCAATTGTCCTTGTCGAATCCCTCCGCGTTCTTGAGCACGTCCTTGTCCACATTCAGCACGAAGCACTTGCGGTCGGTATCCAACGTCAACGCGCTCCACGGAATGGCATACAGCTTGTCGCCAATGCCAAGGATGCCGCCGCGCGACAACACGGCATACGCGATGCGTCCGCGCGGAACGTCCACCATGATCTCCTGGATGCTGCCCAGGGATTCGCCGGCGGGGTTGTACACGTCGTTGCCTTCCAGCGTGCTGGCCGCCATGATTTCAGGTCCGGGGCCGCTTGGATCGCTCTTCGGACCGCCCACGATCTTGGTTTCGCTTTGCGTATGGCCGGCACCGGTCAATGGTTGGTTCATAGTGTCTCTCCCTTGATGAAACGTCCCGCGTGGCGAACGGCTCGCCACGCCGCCAACCCACAAGCAAGCCGTGTGCCACGGGTTCGACGCGCTGGATGCCGCGCTTTGCACCACAGCCAACGGCATTTCTTACATCGCGTCCCCCAAAAATGCCGGGGCCGGCCCGGCACTGCGCAGAGCCGGCCCCGGCCGTCGGTGACGCGCCCGGCGGGCGTTTCCGCCGCGTGCCGGGGTGCGCC
>CBHWAL010000477.1:0-3860 GCA_966111495.1 uncultured Achromobacter sp.
GTCTGGACAAGCGCGATTCTCGGCAAGGCCGACTTTGGCCTCGCATTGCTGCTGTTCGCGCTGCTGGTCTATGCCCGCTGGTCGCCGGTGTGGGTGGTGCTGCTGGCCGCCGTCAGCGGCTGGTCGCTGGGCTGGCTGGTCTAGCCGTTGGCGGGTCCAAGGCGCCGGCCCAGTGCCGGCGACAATAGCAGCAGCGGCGCCACAATCACCGCCCCAATCAACGCCATGGCCGCTTGCGGCGCCATCCCGCTATCGAGCAGCACGGTCGCGATCACCGCCGATCCGCTCATCTGGAACAACCCGTAGACCGCCGCCGCAGTGCCCGCCCGGTCCGCAAAAGGCTCCAGCGCCAGACTCAACCCCGACCCCAACGCCAGCGAAAACCCCACCGTCAGCACCGCCACCGGCAGCATGAAGATCCACGCCGACAGCGGCGCCCACAGCCATGCGCCCAGATGCAGGGCCGACGCCAGCAGCAGCGCCACCATGCCAACGCGCACCATGGTGTAGCGGCCGTACCGCGCGATGAACGCAGGCGCCAGGAAGAACGCGGCGATGTTGATCGCCGCATTGCCCCCGAACCAGGCCGAAAACCCCAGCTCCGAATAGCCAAGCTGTTGCACCAGCACGACCGGCGCGGCCGACACGAACACCAGGATCATGGCCATGCCCGCCATGCCGAAGCACGCAAAGTACAGAAACCGGCCGCTCGCAACGATGGGCGCATATCGGGGCAGGCTGTATAGCGCACCCTGCCGGTGCGCCGGCTTGGCCCGCGTCTCCTCGAAGCGCAGCGCGAGCAGCGCCGCTAACGCCAACGCAAACACCGCCATGAACAGGAACGTGCTGCGCCAGCCCGCATGCAGCGCCAGCACGCCGCCCACCATCGGCGCCAGCGCCGGCACTGTGCACAGCGCGCCGTTCAGATAGCTGTAGACCCGCGCGCCGACTGCCGGACTGAAGCAATCACGCACGGCGGCAAACGCCACCAGTGACGCCGAACACGCGCCTAATCCCTGCACGATGCGCGCCGCATAGAACACGTCGAGCGACGTTGCCGCCGCGCCCAGCGCGGAGCCCGCCAGATACGCCATCGCGCCGCACAGCGCCACGGGCCGCCGGCCATAGCGGTCGGCCAGTGGTCCTATTACGACCTGGCCCAGGCCCACCGCGAAAATGAACAGGGTGATGCTGGCCTGCAGCGCGCCAATGGACTCGCCAAATGCGTGCGCCATGGCGGGCAGGGAGGGCAGGTAGATGTCGATGGCCATCGGCGTGAGCGTGACCAGTCCCATCAAAAGACCGATCAGCCAGCGCTGGCCTCGGGGCGTCAAGGCAGACTTCATTGCAGGCTCTGGGCCCATTGCAGACCCGGGAAAACCCGACATTATCCATGATCGTGCGCGGCCGGGCTGGCGTAGAATGCCTTTCCCATGCATCTGCCCGCCTCGCGCCCTCGCATCGTCATCCATTACTGCACGCAGTGCCAGTGGCTGCTGCGCGCCGGCTGGATGGCGCAGGAACTGCTCTCCACCTTTGCGACCGATCTGGGCGAGGTGGCGCTGCAGCCGGGCACCGGCGGAGTCTTCCAGATCACCTACAACGGCGAGCTGATCTGGGACCGCAAGCGCGACGGCGGTTTTCCCGAAGCCAAGGTCCTGAAGCAGCGCGTACGCGACCGCCTGGACCCGGGCCGCCCGCTTGGACACATCGACGGGCACACCAGCGCCCCAACCGGCCCCATCTCCACGCCCGATCTCTGACGCCCGATCCCTGCGCCACCCGCGTGCCATAACAGGGCTTCGCCCATCTGCAAGCCCTGGCGGGGCGGGGCACTTGCCATCTTGGATCAGTCAATACGTTAATTCTTGGCTCTGTTGCGTAGGCATGCGCAAGGGTAATGTTGCGCCTATCAACCACAGCAGCAAGGAACTGGAATGACCCGCTTGAACTGGCAAGAAGCCGCTCCCGATGGCGCAAAAGCACTCTTTGGCATCCACCACTACGTCACACAGCGCACGGCGCTTCCGGCGGAACTCGTGCATCTCGTGTTCCTGCGCGTCTCGCAGATCAATGGCTGCGCGCATTGCATCGACCTGCACAGCCGTGACCTGCGCAAAACCATGTCGGTCGAGAAAATCACGCTGGTGCCCGTGTGGGACGAGGTGCACCACCTGTTCTCCGAGCAGGAACGCGCCGCGCTGGCGTGGGCAGAGGAAGTGACCCGCGTCAGCGAAACCCACGCGTCGGACGAAGCCTACGCCGCCGCCTCGGCTGCGTTCGCGCCCAAAGACCTGGTCGACCTCACGATCGCGATCGCTGCCATGAATGCCTTCAATCGGCTGGGCGTCCCATTCCGGGTTCCCGTTGCCGCCAAAGCGTGATGATCTGAAGAACGCCAGTCACACCCGACCGGCGTTCCAGGTAAGCCAGCGATACGCCAGCGATACGCCAGCGATAAGCAAAAAAAGGCCGGTCCTTGAAAGACCGGCCAAAGCAGCACTACCCCGAAACTTGCCTTGCGGCTACGCGGCGGACTCCGCGTGCTTGAGCGCTTCGCGCGCCTTGCGCTGGCGCAGGGCCGACACGCCGAGCAACGCAATCAGTCCGACGCATGCCAGGATGAAGCCCAGGCTGATGGGCCGCGTCACGAAGATCGACAGCTCGCCGCGCGACAGCAGCAGGGCACGGCGGAAGTTCTCTTCCACCATGGGCCCCAGCACAAAGCCCAGCAGCAGCGGCGCCGGTTCAAACCGCAGCCGGATCAGCGCGTACCCCGCGGCGCCAAACAAGGTCACCATCCCCACATCGAACAGGTTGTTGTTCGTGCTGTAGACCCCCACGCAGACAAAGAACAGCGCGGCAGGGAACAGATAGCGGAAGGGGACGGTCAACAGGCGCACCCACATGCCGATGAGCGGCAGGTTCAGGAGCAGCAGCAGCACGTTGCCGACCCAGAAGCTGGCGATCAACCCCCAGAACATATCGGCGTGCTCGATCATCATCTGCGGACCCGGCTGGATGCCGTGGATGATGAGCGCGCCCAGCATCAGCGCCATGACGGGATCGCCGGGGATGCCCAGGCTCATGGTCGGAATGAAGCTGGTCTGCGTGGAGGCGCTGGTCGCGGCTTCCGGACCGGCGATGCCTTCAATGGCGCCGCGGCCGAAACGGCGCGGTTCCTTTGCGACCTTCTTTTCCGTCGCGTACGAAATGAGCGACGCAATGGTCGGACCGGTGCCCGGCAGGATGCCGAACGCCGCGCCGATGGCCGTGCCGCGCACCAGCGCGCCGCGAGACTGCTTGATGTCGCCGGCTTCGGGACGCATGGATTTCATGCTGACCTTCGCCGACGTGACCTTGCTGTCGCCGCCGATACGGTTGATGTTCTTCAGGAAGTCCGCCACGCCGAACAGACCCATGGCCAGCGCCACGATCTGCAGTCCGTCGGACAATTCCAGGATGCCGAAGTGAAAGCGCATCGTGCCCGTGTTGACGTCCGTGCCCACCACGCCCAGCAGCAGGCCGACCACCACCATCGCCACGCCTTTGATCGCCGACCCCTTGGCCAGCGTGGCGCCGGCCAGCAGGCCCAGCATCATCATCGAAAAGTACTCGGCCGGGCCGAACTTGAACGCGACGTCGACCAGCATCGGCGAGAACAGGATCATCGCCAGGATGCCGACGGATGCGCCGCAGAACGACGAGAACATCAGCATGAACAGCGCCGAGCCGGCCTTGCCGTTGCGCGCCAGCGGATTGCCGTCCAGACACGCGACCGCATGCGACGCGGTGCCCGGCAGGTTCAGCATGATCGACGTGATCCCGCCGCCGTATTGCGAGCCGTAGTAGATGCCGGA
>CBHWAL010000478.1:0-3850 GCA_966111495.1 uncultured Achromobacter sp.
GCCTGCGGCTGCTGGCGCGCGCTGGCGCTCAGGCCCGCCATGCCGCCATCCGGCAGGCGTCCAGTGCGTTGGGCCGTGGACTGCACCGCGTTCTTGTCGGAGAACCAGCCCGGGCTGAAGGCCCGCGACTGCGCTTGCGCGGCGCCCGTCGCGCTGCCGGCGATCAGCAGGGCGGTCACGGCCTGCGACAGCGGCGTCGGCCGCCAGTTCATGCGCCCGCGCCGCGCCTTGCGCGCCATGTTCCCATTCCTGCCCGTCTCCGACATCCGTGCCTGCATGATCGCCTTTCCTTGTTCCAATCTCGGGTGTTCGTCACCTGGAACAAGACAGACGGTTGGAAAAATGCCGACCCGAACGCTGTCACAAATAATTCATGAAATCAGCCGGCGGTTTTTCGTTCACGACAGCAGCACGACACCCGCGGGCAGATGGGTGACACGCGCCCCGTAGGCATCGCCGATCAGGCGCTCGGCATCAGACACCTGCGCCAGCGAAAAACGCGCCTGCACCAGCCGCTTGCCAAGCTGATCATTCATCAGCACCAGCCGTCCGCGCCGGTAGCGGTTCAGTTCGTCGACCACCTGCGCCAGCGGCTGCTGATCAAACACCAGCCACCCTTGGCGCCAGGCCGTCACAAGATTCGGGTCCACCTTGACCGGCGGCTGCACACGCACATCGTCATAGCGCAGTTCACGATCTGGCCCGACATCGAAGACGCCTTGCGCATGCACCAGCCGCGCCGTGCCCGACAGGCAGCACAGCCGCGCCTCGCCGCCGATGTAGCGCAGGTTGAACACGGCGTCTCGCGCTGTGATCCGGCCCTTTCCGGCGACCACTTCCACAGCGGCTCCCCCCATGCGAATCTCGGCCTCGCCGTCGGCCAGTTCGATGACGGGCGTTCCGCCCGGCGTGGCCGCCACGTTGATGCGTGTCTGCGTGTTCATTTCGACGGCCAGTGCGTCGTTCAACGCCAGCCGCCGCTGCTCTCCGGCGGCCGTCCGGTAATCCGCACCCAGATCGTCCAGGGCCGGCCACAGGCCCAGCGGCGGACGAAATGCCAGATAGGCCGCCGACGCCGCCAACGCACCGCCCAGGAAAGCGCGCCGGCCATGGCGCACGGCTTTCGCACGGCGGGCCTGCGCGCCCGCCGCCAGTTCCTCTTGAACCGCGGTTCCCACGCCGTGCCACAGCCGCTTCTGATTGGCAAACGCCGCCTCATGCTCGGCGCTGGCGCGCAGCCAGGCGCGAAAGGCATCGGCGTCGGCCTCGGTTGCCCTGCCCGAGGTCAGCGTCAGCAACCACGCGCGCGCCTCTGCGGCTTTGTCTTTGTGTTTTGCGGGCATGATCATCGTCAGCGCCATGGTTCTTCGTCCTGATTCGGTGCACGGCGGCCCGGCCGGGCTTGGAGGAGCTCGGCGTCACCGGGGGATCCGAGCTCCCGCGCACAGTGTTCAAGCGCCCGCTTGAGTTCCTTGGACACGATGCGCTCGGACACCCCGTAGCGCCGCGCAATCTCCGCATGCGGCAGTTCCTGCACACGCGCCGCCAGCAGCATTTGCTGCGTGCGTTCGGGCAAACCGCGCAAGGCGCGCCGGAATGCATCGATCTGGCTGCGTCCCTGCGCGATGCGCGCGGGGTCGGCCGCCTCGTCCGTCATGTTGATGAGTTCGCTGATTTCCACCCCGGTCAGCAGACGGGAATCCCGGCGCCGCTGGTCTTCGGCAATGTTCAGCGCAACGCGGAAAAGGTAGGCCGCCGGCTGCTGGATCGAGCCGCTCGCGGGCAGATCGTTCACCTTCAGATAGGCTTCCTGCATGGCGTCGTGCGCCAGGTCATCCGATCCCAGCCGGCGTTTGAGTGGGCTGCGAAAGTCGTTGTAGCGCTCAAGAAAAAGAGACAGCAGCGACCCGTCCGGCTTGCTATCTTGCACGGCTGGCTCCCGGCAGGTCTGCACAATCTCCCGCACCTTTGGGCTCGAGCAGCACCGTGACCGGCTGCGGCACGCCTGCCGGCAGCGGTCCAACGGCCACGCCGCGCAGCGCCGCTTCCAGTTGGCCATCCAGCCCCGGGGATCCTGTCGACGTCACCCAGCTCACGCGGCGGATCCGCCACGCCTTGTCGAACCACAGTTGCATCAACGCTCGGTAATGCCCCGGCGCCGTCGCGTCCGCGGCGCACAGCGCCCGCCTGACTGCGCCTTGAAGCACCGCCGCGTACTGCGTGTCCCGCAGACGCCGCCCCGGTTGCGCATGCCGGGCGCCAGGTGCGGCCGCCTCGGACACCAGCGTGAACGACTGCGCGCTTGCATAGCGGATGGCCAGCGACGATCCGGCCAGCAGCTTGCGCAACGCGACGTCCGGCGCGTAGTTTCCGACCACCGCGGGCGCCTGCCGCCCCTCCGTCAACACGCTATCCACCAGCACGGTCATGCCGCTGGCAAGGCTGTACTCGGCCAGCGCCTGCGCCAGGGGTTGCGCGGCAATCGCGAAGGCAATTGGGCGTGGCGGGGGTTCGGTCCAGCCTGGTGTGGCCAGGGCACACAGCCCCAGCGCCAGACAGGCGCGCAGCGCTGCGCCAAGCCGCGGAAAGGCAGCAGTCATGAACGCGCACGCATGTGGAAAGCGCCTGGCATGGCAGTGGTAATGGGCGGGAGCCCCGACGAAAGCCGCCATGCTAGAGCCGCCGAATGACGCATTCGTGACACCTTGGACGAACGCCGTTCGCCTTCGCCACGCAATCGTCACCTGCGCGACCGCGCGCGTCCCTATACTGGCGGGATCGCGCTGATGCACGAGTCACCCGGCAGCGCCATGGCCAAAAAACCTCAAGGAATGCGCATGCGCAAGATGTGTCTCTACGCGGCCCGTGCGGGCCTGCAGTGCCTGATGGCGATGGCGTGGATGCCGCAGGCGGCGGCGCAGGCGAATGCCGACGGCGGCAACGCAGCAAATACTTCTTCGGCGGCTGCAGCGGCGCCGGCCGGCAAACCTGCCGCGCCAAGCGGCGCGTGCATCGATACCGAAGTGAATGGCTACCGGGCCTTGTCGTATGACTGCCTGAACCAGAAGATGGCGCCCACGGCCACGCCTAAGCCGCCCGCCGTGCTGGGGTCCGAGGCGATCACGCAGGGGCCGCCCAATCAGATGGGTCTGCCCACGCCGGCCACCATCGGCAACCGCATGGGCAATACGTTCGGCACATCGGCCTATCCGCAGCGCCCAGGCCCCTGATCAGGCCATCCGCGTAATGAAATAGATCTTCTTGACGAACTGGTCCACTTCCCAGCGGCCCGTATAGCCCTCAGGCATGACGAAGGCCTCGCCCACCGTCAACTCATGCACCGTACCGTCCGGGTCCACGAGGCGCGCCGCGCCTTCGACGATGTAGCCAAATTCGATGTAGCCCGTGGTGTTGGACTGGAAGGAGCCCGCCGTGCTTTCCCACACGCCGGCCTCTGCCTTGCCCGCATTGCCTTCAAAGGCGGTCACGGTGCGAAAGGCCGCATCGCCCGACAGCGGACGGCGCGGCTTGCCGGGCACGGGGTTCTTCATGGGGCCGGCGTCGATGCGGACGAGCCGCGATTGATCGTGTTTCATGGGATTCCAGTGTCTTCCAATTGCGATTCGATACGCCGCGCACTCAGTGCGCCGCCACCACCAGCACTTCGGCCATGGCGCGGCTGACGGTGCGCATGCGGTGCGGCAATTCGGAGTCGAAATAAACAGAGTCGCCGGTTTCCAGACGGAACTGGCGTTCGCCCACGTGGACTTCGATGGCGCCCTTGAGCACCAGCAGGAATTCCTCGCCGGGGTGCGGAAAGACCGCTGCGGCGTCTGGAAACTCGCGCGGC